>JAAUUD010000422.1 GCA_012031655.1 Anaerolineae bacterium
GCTCACTTTTCTGGAGCACAGCAAGGCGGCGGTTTGGGGACCTGCCAGGGGTAGCAGCCTGGCACGTCAGGCACTTAGCCTGGCAGAAGCGCCAGCGTGCCATACCAGGCACGTTCTGCGGAGCGCTGGCCCACTGCCAGGTCAAAAAACAGGCTCCCAACGGGGGCAATATCGGTGTCATCAACCATTTGCAGCGCCTCCACCCGCACCCGCACCCCGTTGTAGCTGCCATCCGAGGAAAGCTGCGTGGTGAGCGGAGCAGGGAGCTGGCCTGGCGCCAGGTCCAGCGTGAGTTGTGCGGGGGAGAGCTGGCCGCCGAGCGCGTTCAGGCGCAACACCAGTTGGGTGTGGTGTTGCAGCGTGGACGGCGCAACCAGGCCGATGTGCAGGGTTGCCTGGCCACCGCTGGAAACCGCATCCGGCGCCACGATAACCAGTTCCTGAGCAATGGTCGATCCACTGTTGGCGCTGGGACTACCGCCACTGGCCTGGGCCTGGTAGTAGGCGGCCACATCGCGCACGGCATCTTGCCCCTTCTGGGTGAGGTAGTAGACGTAGGTGACGGCATTCATTTCCAGGTAGCCCTTGGTCACCAGCCCGCGAATTGCCTTACCGATTCCGATGGCGCTCATGCCGGTGGCTTCGGCCAGCGAATCGGCGTCGCCTTCGGTCATGCCCTGCTCGCCCATGTAGCGCAATACTTGCAGAGATTGGTTGGGGATGCGGGTTAGTTCGGGCGGCAATTCCATGGTTGGGTTCCTCTTTTGAGCCTGGCACGTTCTCGATGCTAAGTGTATAGCAGCTCGTGGGGCGCGGCAAGTGACGCAGCACTGGGACGGCGGTGCCAGGGCAGAGGTTGTCTTTTAGGCCGCTTCCCTTTAGAATTCTACCTGGCGGAGCAACAAGGTTTGAGGAGAACGACCCCATGCCTTACGAATTCAATGGACAGCGCCGTACAAGTCGCCAGTTGGGCAGTGGACAGGCTGCCTGGGGGCCGAACGCACCGTTACCACTTCTGAAAGTCTGACTCAATGTCATCCCAGGTCGGGTTGGGCGTGGCTGACGCCTGATTGTGGTGGTGCTGGCCGCAATTTTTTGCCCCCCCTGGCGATGATCTTCGGGGCTGCATTAGTAAGCATTTATACTTCCATTCGTTTTTGTATGGCAGGTATCGCCGTGTTGATCGGCGTGCGGCGTATTCAGGAATGGGAAGCGCGTGACTGGCCAGAGCACTACTATCGCACAGCCGAGGCCGATAGCCTGCCACTCGAAAAAGTTCATCACCTCGTCATTATTCCAAATTATAAAGAAGACATTAGCACCCTGTGCCGTTCGCTGGACCGCCTGGCGGAACAGCGGGTAGCTGCGGACGCCATGACGGTCGTCCTGGCGATGGAAGCAGGCGAGGCGGAGGCCAACTTCAAGGCCGAAATCTTGCGCGCAGAGTATGCACACCTGTTTAAGCATTTCTTTGTGGCCATCCATCCCAAGGGCCTCCACCAGGAAATGCAGTGTAAATCGGCCAACGAAGCCTGGGCAGCGCGCTGGGCCAAGCGCCAACTGGTAGACGAGATGAGCTACAGCTTGCAGCACATTATCGTCACCACGATGGACGCAGATACCCTCTGGCACCGGGACTACTTCGAGGCGTTGGGGGTGATGTTTGCCACTGATGAAAAGCGCTATTCTGCCTTCTGGCAGGCGCCTATTCGCTACCACAGCAACGTCTGGCAGATCAACCCTTTCATGCGCTTGCTGCACGGCTACTCAACCAACTGGGAGCTGGCCTATCTGGCTGCGCCCTGGTGGCAAGCCCTGCCGATGTCGTCTTATTCCCTGAGCCTGAAGCTGCTGGACAACGCCGGGTATTGGGACCCAGACGTCATCGCGGACGAGTGGCACATGTACATCAAAGCGTTTTTCCAACGCGAAGGCGATCTTGTGCTGCGCCCGATCTTGCTGCCTTTTCTGGCCAGTGCCACCAGCGGCAACAACTTTGTGGATGCCCTGCGCCAGCGCTACAAACAAACGCTACGCCACGCCTGGGGCGCCAAAGAAATCGGCTACACCATCGCTCAGATCCAAAACAACCCTCACGTCGAGCGCGCCAAAGGGCTACACCTGCTCTTTCGGGTGGCGCATGATAACCTGCTGGCTGGGGCAGGCTGGATTATCATCACAGCCGGCACGCAATTGCCCTCCCTGCTGCATAGCAGTTCAATGGGCGCCTGGATGCAAACGCCGCCTTTTATCTTGCTGCAAGTCTCTTTCCTGATGGTTACGGTGCTGACGGTCTGGTTCTGGCTTATTGATGTGCGAACTCGCCCGCCACGCACTGTCCCCCCCACCTGGCAGGAGCACCTGCTGACCTTGCTCAGCATCCCGGCTTTGCCGCTGGTCACGCTGGTTTGCCTGGCCATCCCCGTTATCCACTCGCAAACCCGCCTGATGCTGGGCTTGCCAATTCAATTCCGGGTCACGCGCAAACTCCTCAGCTAGACAAGCAGGTGGGGGGCCGTGTGCCCCCCGATTCCCCCGGTTCACTTAATTTTGGCCCTGCTGTGCCTCTTGGCAGGGTTGCGTAACTTGCGCCGGGTCTGGTGGGGTGTGGTCTGGCTGGTTGCCCAGCTCATTGACCAGATAAGCAAACTGGTTGCCTTCTTTCGTCTCCAGGTCTGCGTAGGTGGAGTCCAGGCGCATCAGCGCGCGGCTTTGCTGGGCCACATGCAGGCTGCCCGCAATATAGAATTCAGGAATATCCTCCAGGCTTTGCCGTAACTCCTCCGAGGGGAAATCTGCCAGGATTTCGATGGCTTCCGGTAGCTTGGAAATCAGGGTAAAGCGCTCGGTAGCCACCTCAGAAACGGTATCGGTGCCATCCGCCTGCGCCACAGACATCACCTGCACACCCGCAGAGAGCAGGCTATAGGTCAAAAACGCTTCATCGACGCTGGCGGCAAACAGCACTTCATCTTCGTTGGCGGTGGTGCCATCCCCCGAGCTGAGGCAAATGTAGTTGCCACCTTCAATGCGGTAGGTCCGTTGTTGGTTGCCCTCCTGCACCGAGAGGTACTCGCGCACTTCATCACCACGGGTGGCGCGAATGCGTGTATCGCCCTGTTCATCGACGCTGGCTTCCCAGATGATGCGCTCTGTGACTTCCAGAAGGGTGTCGCCGGTGTCATTGGTGGTCCCTTCCGTGAGGGTGATGGTCAGGGCATAGCCGCCGGGTTGGGTGTCCAGCGCGTTGAGGCCATCGCCAATGTAGCGCCAGGTGCCGCTCTCATCGATTTCCTGAAGCAGTTCAACCGAACGGCTGACCGTCTGGACCGCATCCTGCACATCATTGAGCACGCCACAGGCCAGGCTCCCCAGCATCAGTAGCCCGACACCAACCAAACGGGGTGCATTCATCACGCTTCCTCCTTCGCTATCCTGATT
>JAAUUD010000423.1 GCA_012031655.1 Anaerolineae bacterium
AGCAAGGCGATGGCCTGGGCGGCGTTCCCGGCTGCTGGTGGGCCTCCGCCAGCGCCAGGCGCACCCCCCTGCGGGGTGGCTCCCAGTGTGGCGCTGATCTCGTCGGTCAGGTCCAGGTCCACGGCGGGGATGACCCCGAACTTGGCGAACTCGCGGCCCAGGTCGTGTGCCTGGCTTTGTGCCTGCTCCAGGGCACGGATGGCCTCTGGGACCTGGCCAGCCTGCAAGGCCAGCACCCCCGCCAGAAAGGCCGCGTCGGCCAATTCCAGGGCGCCTTGCAGGCGCGTCAACGCGGCGGCACGATCCCCAGTGACGTACGCTTGCAGCCCTTCCAGCAGGGTCTTTTCCCGCCCCGAAGCCGTCAACCGCTCCAGCAGACCCATCTCCAGGGCAGGCGCTTCGGCCTGCGTTGCAGATGAGCGCGGTTTGCCGCCAGGCACCTGGCCGAAATGATGCGTGTAGTAGATGCCGCTACCGGGCAAGTCCAGCGTGCCGCGCACCCCGCGCTTCCCGATGTTGATTTGCGCCCCACGCGGCCCCACCGAAAGCGAAGCGCCCGATTTACTCAGGTTGAGGTGGACGCCCGGCAAAATCCGAAGCCGTTTGCGAACCCGAAAGCCCTTCATGCCTGTTATCCTGCTCCTTGGGTGAGGGCAGCGGAGCGAGTCATGCGCGCACCGCCTGCCACACCTGAAAACGATTGTCCTGCGCCACTGGGCGGACTCGGTCAAAATGTGGCTCCAGCAGTGCGCTGTAGGGCAAAAAGCGATTGGCCACCACCCACAGTTGACCGCCGGGTTCCAGCATGGCCGCCGCGTGGGCCGCAAACTGCCGCATAAAGGCGGTATCCTGCTCGCGGCCCTGGTGAAAAGGCGGATTGCACAGGATCCCCTCAAAGCGTACCTCCAGTGGTCCGGCGGTCAGGTCCACCGCGCGGACATCCGCCCCTGGCCAGGCTGCCTGCACACACCCCACCGCCAACAGATCATCATCTGCCCAGGTGAGTTGCGCCCCGGCGAACTCGTGCGCGGCCACTGCCCCCAGGATGCCATAGCCACAGCCCGCATCCAGCAGGTGCGGCGCCTGGGGCCAGCGCATCTGCGGAAATTGCGCCAGCAGAAAGGCCGTGCCTGCGTCCAGGTGCTCCCAGCTAAAGACGCCCGGTTGCGTTTGCACAGTGTACCCTTGCCCGCGCACCTCGATCTGCAAGGATTGCCGTTGCCAGGGGGCGCCCCAATCAGCCGGCAGTGGCAGGTTTGGCCGGGCGCTGCATCGAAAACACGCGATGCCGGGCTTTGTTGGCCAGCGTAAAGACCGCGCCCAGCGCTTCGGCATCCTTCTGGACCGTTTTGGCGCCGATGTCGTTGGCCCCGGCGGCCATCACGCTCCCGCCGGGGCGCAAAGCCCGCAGCGCCGTCCACAGCAAAGCGCGGGCCAGTTCGCGGCCCCGTGGCAAAGCGATCAGGGCGCGGTCGAAAGCGGCTTCTTCCGTGGGAAAAACGTCCTCCGCCACCGTCGCATGCGGATAGCGCCGCAAGCGCCCCCCCAGCGTAGCCACGGTCGCACTGCTGGTATGCCCCACCCATAGGCGCTCGGCCTGTTCCGCCAAGCCCATCAGGTAGCGCGGATCATCCAGCCCCAGCGTAAGCACAGCGCCGGTCAATGGCGCCTGTATCACCTGCTCGAAAAGCTTTATGTTTGTGTCCATGCAGGGTATATTAAGGGGAAAGTACCTCTTTCTGCAAAGTCCATGTTTGGCCTGTTTCGACTTTCTACCCTGGGCATGCTGGCGCTTTTGCTGGTCCTGCTCCATCCCTTCAACGGCTTTTTGCTAACTGGCCTGTTGATCAGCGGTGGGATGCTGATGCGCCTCACGATGATCATGCTGGGTTGGCTCAAGGGGCCAGTGCTGGTGCGCTTCGAGAAATACGGCGATGAAGAAGACTTCTTCTACCCCCTGCCGCGCCTGTGCTTCTGGCTGGGCCTCAGCACGATCTTCACCAGCCTGTGGGTAGCCAACATCACGCAACTGTACTTCCCCGGCGAGGCCATTGGCGTGCTGGTGCTGGCGGCGGGCTTTGTGCTCAACCATTTTTCAGACTACGCCCGCGCCCACCCCAACCCCCTGCTCATCTACCCACACTGGTTGCTGGACCTGTTCTTCCGCACCAGCCGCCTGGAACGCCGCCGCATCGCCTACATGTGGTTGCGGCTGCCCTGGCGCACCCGCCTGTTCTACAATGGCAACGACCGCGCCTTCCTCCAATGGGCAGATAGCATCATCATCGCCACGCTGTATTAACCCTGTACAGGGCCGCGCGGCGCGTGCTACAATGCTGCTCCGCGCAAGCTTTGCGCCACTGCTATCTGACTAATGAACACGACTGTTTTTGAGGAACGACATGGGAACACCCCGTCCAAAAGCCAAGACCATGCGGCGCTTTGGGGAAGTGCTAGTTTCGCGCCCCAAATACCAGAAAATTGTGGAAAAGCGGCCCTATCCGCCGGGCGTCCACGGGAAAGAAAAGGCCTTCCGCCGGGGCCGCCAAAGCGACTTCGCGCTCCAGCTTCAGGAAAAGCAGAAGCTGGCCTTCATCTACAACATCCGCGAACGGCAGATGCTCAACTACTACCTGAAAGCCTCGCGCATGCCGGGCGTGACGGGTGATAACCTGCTGGCGCTGCTGGAACGTCGGCTGGATAACCTGGTGTATCGGCTGGGCTTTGCCAGCACCATCTGGAGCGCCCGCCAATTGGTGAACCATAGCCACGTGCTGGTGAATGGCCAAAAGCTGGACATCCCCTCTTATCTGGTGGTGCCGGGCGACACCATCACCCTGCGCGAGCGGATGCGCCAGAACCCGGACGTTGAACTGGCAATGGATGCGCGCGGCCCCCTGCCAGACTTCCTCGCCTATGAAGAAGCCAGCTTTACGGGTAAGCTGGAACGCGTGCCCAGCCGCGAAGATATTCAACTCCCTGTTAACGAACAGTTGGTCATCGAGTTCTACTCACGCAAGACCTAACCCCCCCGATGGCGGGGGTGCAACCATAACGCGCCCCCGCCAGGCTCCCCCACAGCCTTTACGGCGCCACTGCCAAGGGACTGGTAACAGCCATCCGACTATCCACAATGGTCAGGGTTCGGTTGGTCACGTCCACGGCCAGCAAACCCGCGCCTTGCTCCGTGATCCCATAAGTGTAAAAAAAACTCCCCTCTGGCGACCAGAGCGGCACCTGCCCCTGCCCTGTCCAGATGGGCGCTGGGTCTGGGCTGCTCAGGCGGCTCACCAGCGCCTGGTCGTACAGCATTTTCTCGAAATGCGGCACGTGCCACTCGAGATCCGTGCTGTAGCGGTGAATGCGCCGCCGAGCTGGTCGTAGATCCCGCCCATCGCCATGTTGTTGAGCGTCAGTTGCACCATGTCGATAAGC
>JAAUUD010000424.1 GCA_012031655.1 Anaerolineae bacterium
CGGCTTGCTCCAGGGCCGTCACAAAGGCGGGCACGGCGCTGGCGGCTTCGGGCAGGTAGAGCCGCACGGTGCTGCGGTCCAGTTGGACGCGCTTGGCGCGCTCGCGCAAGGTGTCTGCGGCGGCGCTGGCGGTTTCGACATCTTCAAAGGTCACGTTGATGGACTCGCCCCCAGCGCGGCCTTGAGCGCGGCGGGTTTGCCTTCCACGGCGATCTCGCCCCGGTTGATGATGGCGATGCGGTCCGCGAGTTCATCGGCTTCTTCCAGGTATTGCGTGGTCAGGAAGATGGTCATGCCGCTTTCGCGGTTGAGGCGGCGCACTTCGGCCCAGATATCGCGGCGGCTGGCTGGGTCCAGGCCGGTGGTTGGCTCATCCAGAAAGAGGATGGCGGGTTCGTGCACCAGGGCCAGGGCCAGGTCCAGGCGGCGGCGCATCCCACCGCTGTATTTGCCCACCGGGCGGTCGGTGAACTCGCTGAGCTTAACGACTTCCAGCAGTTCGGCGGCACGGGCTTTGGCTTCGCGCGGCTTCATCCCAAAGAGGCGGGCTTGCAGGGTCAGCAATTCCAGCGACTTCATCAGCGGGTCGATGCCGATTTCTTGCAGGGCTACCCCGGCGATGCGGCGCACCTGCCCGGCCTGGCTCAGCACGTTGTAGCCGCCGACCAGGGCACGGCCTTCCGTGGGGAGGGCCAGGGTGGTGAGCATGGCCACCGTGGTCGATTTGCCGGCGCCGTTAGGCCCCAGAAAGCCAAAAATCTCGCCAGACTCCACCTGGAACGAAACATCGTTCACGGCACGGAAGCCCTTGTCATAGGTTTTTACTAACTTTTCCGCGATAATCGTGCGATCCATGATTTACCCCTTGTTCCCTTGGCTACTGCTGCTGTGGACTCAGTTAATTTAGAACTTTTGTTCGATCACTGCATCGGCCACCTGACCGAACTTGCTCCCGACCCTGCCTTGAATAGCGCTGCCCCCGGCCCTGCCTCCTCATCTGCTCCTTATGGGTTGCTCATCCCGCTCTCAACCTAAAATTAGGTAGGTTTTTGAGCCGCAAAAAAACCGCTCAGGCCGGGCGTGGCTCCAGGCCCCGGGCCAGCAAACGGATCAGCATTTCGGCCATCTGGTGCTTGCTGCGTGGGTTCCACTCTGCCTTGACCATATGCAGGTTGTTGATCATGCCCAGGAACATTCCCGCGACCAGATCGGGGTCCTCGAGTTCGATCTGCCCGCTTGCCTGGGCTGCCGCAAAGATGCCCAGGATGGGCACAAAGAGCGCCGCAAAGGATTCCTCGTCCAGCATATGCACCGTTTCCGGGTGAATTTCGGGCAGGTCGTGCTGGACCGTGCTCATCTTGTCCACTGGGGGCTGAGAGAGCAACCAGCTTGCCACTGCCTCGAGCTGGGCCAGCCAGTCCCCGGCGGGAGCCTGGGCGAGCGCAGCCTGGATTCCGGCGGCGTGACGGCGCAGGCTATGGCGCAAAACTTCCACGTATAGCTCCTCTTTGCCCTGCGGAAAGTGGTAGTAGAGTGAGGCCTGTTTGATGTTCAGCGCGTCTGCGATGTCCTTCAGCCGCACGGCGCTATAGCCGCGCTCCATGAAGAGTTGCTCTGCCACGTTGAGCACTTGCTCGCGGGCTTCGCTGGTCGTGTTGGGCATGCCGTTCTGCCTACCTAATTTTCATTAGGTAGAATACAGGGGGCTCAGGCCGGGGGTCAAGGGGGGCGGCGGCTTGCTCAGCAAATGTTAAACTTTCGCCCGCCTGAGGTTCAGGCCAGGTGGGCCTGCTGGGGTCCGAAAATCGCGCTACAATAGGGCATTGTTCAGTCGCCAGGGAGAACCCCACTCATGCACCTATCCGGCCTCGAAAACTCGGTAGATATTTTGATTGACCGCGCCGGGGTCCCGCATATCTACGCCCGCAGCACGCCGGACCTGCTCTTTGCCCAGGGCTATGTTCAGGCCCCGTGACCGCTGGTGGCAGATGGAATGGGCGCGGCGCCTGGGGCTGGGGCGCCTGGCGGAGCTTGGCGGACGGGCGGCCTTGCCGCAGGATATTTTTATCCGCAGCCTGGACATCCCCACGCGGGCCCGGCGCGATGTGGAGCGCCTGACGCCCGCCGAAGCCGATGAACTGGCGGCCTTTTGCGCCGGGGTGAACGCCTATCTGGCGGGCAAAGACCCTAACGACATCGCGCCGGAGTATGGCTTGCTGGCCATGCTGGGCGTGCAGGCGACGCCCGAACCCTGGGAACCCTTGCACACCCTGGTGTTTGCCTATGTGATGCAGGCGGTGCTCTCGCTGAACAGCGTGGTCTATAAACTGCTGCGGGCGGGCTACGAAGCGCACGGCGGCCCGGCCCTGGCCGAAATGCTGCTGCCGGACTATGACTTTGAGCGGATGCCGCTCATCATGCAGCCGGGGTGGTTGCCCTCTCCCGCGCCTTTGCCGCCGCTGCCCGCCGTCCCTCTGCCGGACCTCAGCGGCATGCGCGCTGAGTTTCTGAAGATCATCAGCACACTGGGCGGGGGCGGTTCCAATAACTGGGTGCTCAGCGGCACCCGGACGGAATCCGGCGCGCCCTTGCTGGCCAACGACCCCCACCTGGCCATTCAAATCCCGGTCATCTGGTATGCGGTGGGGTTGCATGGCACTTCAGACGCCTGCCCCTATGACGTGGTGGGCCTGACCTTCCCACAGTATCCCTTGATTGTGGTCGGGCACAATGCGCGCATCGGCTGGGGCGTGACCAACGTTGGCACCGATATTGCAGAGTTGTTTGCGCTGGAGCGCCACCCGCAGGACGCCGGGCAGGTGTTTCATAATGGCGCCTGGCAAGCCCTGCAAACGGTCACAGAAGAAATTCTGGTGGCCGGGGAGGGCGCCTACACCCTGACGCGCCAGCGCAGCCCCTTTGGGCCACTGGTGCAGGACGTGCTGAAGCTCGACCAGCCCTATGCGCTCCAATGGGGCAGCGACCAGCCCAACCGCTTGCTCACGGCGGTGGACCTGCTGTGCCAGGCCCAGGATTGGGAGCAGTTCCAGCACGCGCTGACCTTCTGGGATGCGCCCGCGCAGAACTTTGTGTATGCGGATGTGGACGGCAACATTGGCTATGTGTGCAGCGGTGCCATCCCCGACCGGCCCACCAATGGACGTTTGCCGGTCCCCGGCGTGGACGACAGCGCCCGTTGGGCGGGGATGCTGGACCCGCGCCACAACCCGCGCCTGCTGAACCCGGCGGCGGGCTTCATCGCCAGCGCGAACAACGCCGTGCTGCATCCGGCGGACTTTCCGCAGCCCATCGCCCAGCAATGGGATTATGGCTATCGGGCGGCGCGCATCGAGGCGCTCATCCAGGCCACGGAAAAGCACACGCTGGCCACCTGCGCCGCCATCCAGCACGATGACTTTAGCCCGCTGGCTGGGT
>JAAUUD010000425.1 GCA_012031655.1 Anaerolineae bacterium
AGTAGGCCCAGGCATAGGGGCCAAGGGCAGGTTCATAAAGGTGAACCGCTCATACGGACTGCCCGAGTAATAGGCAATGAACAATTCCGTGGCATAGGCGTAGCCCACGATACATCCCGTGGCGAGGATGATTTTTGTTCATCAGAACGATGTGTCGCTGAGTCACAATGTCGCGGAGCCCGAAGAATTCGCGGGCAGGCACCAGCAGGGTGAGTATCAGCAGGCAAAGCAAACTTGCGCGCATGGAATCAGGTCCTCCTCATGGACTTGGGATGTGGTCAGCGGCGGCCCGGGGGCACGCCTTGTGTGGGTGAGTCGGACCAGGGTCGGCGGATGTAACAGCTCCCGCTAGCGATCCTCTTCCAGGCCCTCGTTGTTGTCGTCTGGAAAATCGTTGCTGAGGTCGCGCGGGACGTTACGCGGGGGTGGGCTGGCCATTGGTGGCGCAATGGGCGCGGCGGGCGGGGTGGCGCAAAGCCCGCTGGCGAGAGCGGCGGCATATTTTCGATGTAGATCGAACGGCTGGGGAAGGCGAAGCTCAACCCGTGCGTGGCCATCAGGTTCATGATCTCCAGGTTGACGCGCTCTTTCTCCTGATGAAAGGCCACCCAGTCCGATTCGTGGACGTAACAGCGCACCAGGACCTCCAGCGCGCTGTCGCTAAACTCGGTGAACAGCACCACCACGGAGTCTGGATCGATGAGCGGGCGAGCGCGCAACATGCCGCGCATCGCCTCCAGAAAGCGCTGCATTTGCGGGGCGGTGGTGTCATATTCCAGCGTGAGGACGCTCTGCATCTGGCGCTTGTTCAGGCGCGACCAGTTGGTAATCACCGAGCCAGCCAGGGTGGCGTTCGGCACCACGACCAAAGCCTGGTTGAGCTGGCGAATCCAGGTGGAGCGCAGGCCCACATATTCCACGATGCCTTCTACATCCGGCGTTACGATGTATTCGCCCACCACCAGCGGGCGGTCCCCGGCGATGGTGGTAAAGCCAAACAGGTTGGCTAGTGTGTCTTGCGCGGCCAGGGCAATCGCCAGACCGCCAATCCCCAGCCCGGCCACCAGGGCCGAAACGTTGTAGCCCCACTGTTCCAGCACCAGCACCACGCCCAGCGCAATCAGCAAAAAGCGCAGAGATGTTCTGACGAAGGGCAGCAGTTGCGCTTCTACCTGAGCGCCGTCACCGCGCGGAGCGTGTTCGGGGTGCGGGTGACTTTATCGCCCAGTTGATAGAGCAACATCAGCGCGGCCAGGATGGTCAGGCTATAGGTGAGGGCCTCGAACAGCTCGTGCAGGCTGCCTTCGATGCCAACAATGGTTTGCACAGCCAGCAACGAGAGCGCCACCACCAGCAAGCGCAGCGGGCGGTCCACCACCGAGAGCACAATGTCATCCCATTGACGGCTGCTGCGCTTGGCCAGTTGCTTGAGGAAAGCGATCAGGAAGCGGCGGGCCAGGCGCTGAAAAATGATGATGACGACCAGCGCCAGCAGGATGAGCAACCCATCACGCACAACGGGTTCCTGATCGTTAAAAGCGGTGCGGAAATCTTCCAGGGCGTTGGTGATGGCTTCCATAGGGTGGCCTCTTCCTGAGCAATTGCGACCTGTTAATTAATGCCGCAGGCTGGCCCGAAGCGCAACCCGCGCTAGGCAGAGCGGAGGGGGTAGGGCAAGCGAAAGCGCTGGCAGACAACCGGCATCGTGGACTTCGGCTGCCGCCCGATCTCGGCGCAACGCTGCCCAAAAAAGCGCCAGTGGCCTTCGCGCCAGGCTTGTTCGGCGTCAACGTCCTCGAAAGGCACCGGGTACACCTGGAGGGTTTCGAGGAGACACAGCGGTTGGGCCTGCCCATCCAGGATCAGGCTCACATCGCCAACCTGGGGTAGTGCTTCAAAATCCCGCAGCAGGCCCGCTGTGGCCGTCTTGGTGCCCTGCAGAACCCGCTGGCCTAGCTCATCTGGCATGGCCGGGCTAAAACTCCAGGCTTGGTTAAGTGGCCTGAGGGTGGGGGGGGTCTGCGGGCAGGTTTGCCAGCTAGCGTTGCCAGAAGGCATGTTGGGTGTTGGTCACAGCGTGTCTCTTCCCGATCAGTCGCGTACAATGCTCAGGATGAAGGCGCGCGCAGGGTGTCGATCAGATCCGCGATGGCCGGTTCCGGCGAGCCAACGAGGGTTGCGTAGCGCTGCAAATAGAACAAGGCCCGCGCGCGCATGGCTTGCTGGCCGGGGTCGAGCTGGTCCGGCAGCAGGCGCCCACTGGCGTCCGTGGAAGACCCAGCCAGCGCTCATAAACCAGGGTGCCAGCGTCTCGCCAGGCGCGGGCGACTAGCGCGGGTCCAGGTCCAGCGCGCCAGATAGTCATTCTCGACCCTGCTGCCAGGCGCCTCCGTCCCCGGACTGGCTGCCCAGCAGGGCGCGCTGCACACTGGCGCGTTTGTAATACAACTCTGCCGTGGGCAGCAGCTCCAGCGCATTGGTATAGGCAGCCACCGCCAGGCCATAATTGCGGCGCGCAACGGCTTCATCCCCGCGCCCGATGTGGGTTTCGGCCAGGCGTTGCCGGGCAGAGGTGTTTTCCAGCGGGGTTACACTGGCGGGGCGGGTTGTGCGTTGGGCTTCGGCGGGTGCTGGGGTCCTCAATGCCCGCCACCAGGGTAAAACGATCGATAATTTGCCCCCCGGGTCTGTAATTGGGACTTCTTCTTTGCGCCGGTTAGCCCAGTTGCGCCACTACTTCCCGGAATTGCAGTTTAAGGATGTGCGGGGGAATGTGAATACCAGACTGGCAAAGTTAGATGGGGGGGAATACGACGGTTTAATTCTGGCGGCAGCGGGTCTGCAGCGGTTGGGTTTTAGTGACCGGATTGGGCAGATTCTATCTCCAGAAATTTCCCTCCATGCAGTGGGGCAGGGTGCTTTAGGGATTGAGTGCCGGGAGGGAGACGAGACTGTTTTACCCCTTTTCCAACCGATCGTGGATTTTGCTACGACCCAGTGTTGTTTGGCAGAGCGGGCATTTTTACGGGAGTTAGAAGGGGGCTGCCAGGTGCCGATCGGGGTCAATCTTTACTTAGAGGGAGAACGCCTCACCTTAAAGGGAATAGTCGCAACCCTAGACGGCATCACACTAATCAAGGGGGAGCATGGAGGGGACATCAATGAGCCAGAACCGATCGGGGTAGAACTTGCCCGTAAACTGAAACAGCAGGGCGCCCAAGAAATTCTCGATCGGATTTTTGCGGAATTTAGATAAACTCGGTTAGCCAACGGGGCGAAAAATCTTAACCTCGGCGGGATTGCACTCCAAATAACTGCCCCCAATCAGGTCGATGCAGTAGGGAATTGCCGGGAAAACCGCCCCTAAACAGACCTCGATTTGAGCGGGGTTTGCCTGGTAAATTCACAATTAAAGCCCCGCCCCGGATACCCGC
>JAAUUD010000426.1 GCA_012031655.1 Anaerolineae bacterium
AAGGGCGGCGGCGCGCCGCAGACCCTTCGGGCCAGCGCGGTCATCGGCGCGGATGGGGCCTATTCCACCGTGGCGCGCTTGCTGGGCCTGGAACGCCCGCCCTATTGCGTGGCTATTCAGGAGCGCATTCGGCTGGACCCCGCCGGCATGGACTATTGGGGAGACACCGCGCACCTTTACCTGGGACGCGCAGTCAGCCCGGACCTCTACGCATGGGTCTTCCCGAAAGCGGATCACCTGGCGGTTGGCGCCGGGGCGGGGCCTGGCAAGACCAAAGACATGCGCGCCCTGCTGGAAAACCTCAAGGCCCGCATTGCGCCAGAACTCAAAGGCGGCGAAATCTTCCTGGAAGAAGCGCACGCCCTGCCCATCCACCCGCGCAAGCAAATGGCTTTTGAGCGGGTGATGCTGATCGGGGATGCGGCGGGCCTGGTGGCGGGCACTTCTGGCGAGGGCATCTATTGGGCCATGAAGAGCGGCCAGCGCGCCGCCGAAACCCTGGCGCAGAGCCTGCCGGATGCATCACTTAAGGCGCTGATGCGCTATCAGAAAGACTGGTGGAAGTCCTACCGGTTGATGTATCGCTTTTTGCAGGGTTTGCAGGTCTGGGGCTATGGCAATCAGCGCCAGATGGAAGTCTTTACGGACATGTGCCGCAACCATGACGTGCAACGCTTCACTTTTGAGAGCTACATGCACAAGCAAATGACGCCAGTGCCCTGGCTGGCACAAATGAAGATGACCGGGGATATCCTGGTGGCGCAGGCCCGCCACTACCTGCCGCTGGGGCGGTCTAGCTAATGTCTGGTGGGATGATGACGCTGCTGGTCGGCTACGCAATCCTGCTGTGGTGGGGCCCTACGGGCGCGATCATGGCGCTGTATGGGCGGTCGCGGCAGGTGATGCGGCGCGGTTATGCGCTGCTGAGCCTGGCCATGCTGGCGGCCCTGGCAGGCGTGTTGGCCTTGCGCGGTGCTTCATCGGTGGAGGGGGTCGCGCTGGCGGTGGGTTGCGGCGTAGTCATCTGGGGATGGCAGACCGCCGGCTATTACCTGGGTTTTGTGACCGGACCCGCCCCCGCCCCGACTCAGCTCCGCTTCCCGTTGCCTTTGCAGACGCGCTTCCGCATTGCGTTGCGGGCCAGCCTCTACCATGAGCTACTCGTGATTGCGCTGGGGGTTGTGCTGGCCCTCCTGAGCCTGGGTGCGGCCAATCCCTTTGCCTTCTGGATTTACCTGGCCCTGGCCCTGATGCACACCAGCGCCAAGCTGAACGTTTTCCTGGGGGTGCGTAACTTCCGCGTGGAGTTGCTGCCTAGCCAGATGCACTATCTGGGCGGTTTGCTGGGCAAGGGCAGCAGCAATTGGCTGTTTCCCATCTCGCTGAGCCTGGCGGTGGGGGCGGTGGCCCTGCTGTTGGCTTATGCTGCACAGCCTGAGACGCCGCTGGCCCGGCAGCGGGGCCTTTGTGGTGGCGGCGATGGTGGTGCTGGGTACGCTGGAGCACCTCTTGCTGGTGTTGCCGGTGCCGCGCGCGCTGTGGAGCCTGATCCTGCACCACAAACCCGAGCCGCTGCAACCCGAAGAAGGCGGCCCCGCCCTGTTAGAGGTTGCCCCGGCCCCGGAGATCGTGACGGGGCGCCGGATGAAAGGACAGCGCGCCCGATGAGCAGCCTGCCGACCCTGCACCCGCTGGCCCCCAGCCACACCGCTATTCTGGAGCATCCCGCCGCGCCCTTGGTGGTGGATGTGTGGCAGGCGCGCCAACCGGCGCCCGTCCCGCCGATCTTGCTGATCCATGGGTGGGGCGGCACGGGGAGCTATTGGGCTGGGGTCGCGGCGGCCCTTTCGGAAACCGCAACGGTTATCGTGCCCGATCTGCCCGGCACGGGGCGCTCGCAACCGGTGCGCTGCCCGCAAAACCTCTTTGATCAAGTGGACTCGCTGGTCTCCCTCCTGGATCAGCTGGCGTTGGCTGAAGTGCAGGTTGTGGGTCATTCCATGGGTAGCGCGATGGCGCTGCTCATGGCCGACTCGCAACCCGCCCGGGTGGAGCGCTTGCTGCTCACCTCTTTGAGCTTCTTTGTGACGCCCTTGCAGGAGCAGGTCTACTGGGCCGTGATGGGGGCCTTTAACGTGATGATGCGCTTTCGGCCAGGGTGGCTGGCCAATGTGCCGGGCATGCCCGAGATGATGGGCCGGCGCTACTTCCACCGCTTGCCCGATGACCGCACTGTCCTCAAGCAAGGGTGGGTGGACTACCTGCACCTGGATGGCGGCACGGCGGCGGCCTGCGCCCACGATGCCCCCACCCAGGCCATCCCCGCAGCCGGGGCGCGTGTGCAGGTGCCGACCCTGTTGGTGGCCTGCCGGCAGACCGCGTGATGCCGCCAGCAAATGTGGACTATACCGTAAACACCATCCCGAATTGCGGGCTGGTCTGGATTGAAAACTGCGGCCACCTGCCGATGGTGGAGCAGCCTGAAACGTACCTGATGATTTTGCGAGGCTTTTTACGGCTTTAGCTGGTTTTGAGGACGCACAACATGGACACGACCTACACGCAAGAACAACTCGACCGCCGCAACCGCAGCAAATGGACCCTGGTGCAGGCTATCCTGGCGCCCTTGCAGTTCCTGACCTTCCTCATCAGCCTGGGCCTGATCATCCGCTACCTGATGACCGGCGATGGCTACACGCTCGCCACGCTGAGCGTGCTGGTCAAGATCGGGATGCTGTGGCTCATCACCTTCACCGGGATGATCTGGGAAAAAGAAGTTTACGGCCAGTGGTTTATGGCGCCGCAATTCTTCTGGGAAGATGCGCTCAACGCCGTGGCGCTGTTTATGCATAACCTGTATTTTGTGGCGTTGCTGCTGGGCGTGGACCACGCCGGGCTGATGACGCTGATGCTGGTGGCCTACATCAGCTATCTGGTGAACTTTGCACAATTCTTCGTGAAGGGCTTGCAGGCACGCAAGGCGCGCCTGGCCCGCACGGACGTTCAGGCTGCTTAGGAGTGTTGCTCGTGAAAACGCAGGCCGTAGTCATCCCCCAACCCGCCCGGGTCGAGCTTCAGGAAGTGGCGCTGAAGCCGCTGGGCGTGGGGGATGCACTCATCCAAACCGCCTATACCTCGATTAGCGCGGGCACAGAGCGTATGTTGCTGGCCGGGCAGATGCCGCACCCCATGCTGCAATTGCCGGTGGTGCCGGGCTATGAGACCGTGGGGCAGGTGGTGGAAGTGGGCGCAGAAGTGGACCCGGCCTGGGTGGGGCGCTGGGTGTACGTCGGCGGCGCGATGTGCTACGACGGCATCAACGCGGCCTGGGGTGGGCAAGCGGCGCGTTTTGTTCACCTCTGCCGAGCGGCTTGTTCCGCTGGATGGGGTGAACCCCCGGCACGGCGTTCTGCTGGCGCTGGCGGC
>JAAUUD010000427.1 GCA_012031655.1 Anaerolineae bacterium
AGCGCCACAAAGCTCACCGGACCGGCCACGGAGACCACCGCCGCCACCATCGCCACGCTCAGCGCGATGATGAAAGCCCGCGCCCGCAGCACCGGCAAGCCCAGCCCTTCGGCCAGGTCATCGCCCAGTTGCAGCAAATTCAGCGGACGGGCCATCAGCAGGGCCAGCGGAATGCCACCCCCACCCAGGGCAACACCTGGTAGAAGGCCTCCCAGGAACGGTTGGCCAGGCTGCCCACCAGAAAGCGATAGAGCAATTGAATGTCGTAGGGTTCGCCCAGGCTGATGAGCACCATCACCAGCGCGTTGAGCAGCGCAGTGAGCGCCGCGCCGATGAGCACCAGCTTGACCGGGCTGGTCCGCAGGCTGGCCGCCAGCAGGACCACAACCCCCGCTGCCCAACCCACCCAGCCAGGCCAGCACAGGCAGCCATCCGCCGGGGATGGGCAGGTGCAGCACCGTGACGCTGGCCACCACCAGCACCGCCCCGGACGAAACGCCCAGGATGCCGGGTTCTGCCAACACGTTGCCCAGCGCATCTTGCAGCATGGCCCCGGCCAGGGCCAGCGCCATCCCCACCAGCGCCGCCAACAGGGCACGCGGCAGGCGGAGTTCGTGCACCACCACATGCGCCACGCGGTCCTGGCGGCTCACGTCTTCAGGATGCAGGTCAAAAACAACGCGCACCGGTGCCGGGATGCTTTCGTAGTTGCCCGCGTCCTCGCGCGCCACGAACAGCACGCGCAGGACTTCCGCCCGGCTCAGTTCGTATTCGCCATGGGTGAGGGCCATCAGGAACAGCCCAGCCCACAGCAGGCTCAGGGCGACCATCAACAACCCAACCCACGCCAGCCGCGTGAGCCGCAATCGGGGTAACGCCAGCGCTCTAGGCTCGCGGCGGGAAGATTGAACAACAGTAGTCATGGTGCTTGGCGTCCTTGTCACTGTTCATAATCTACCAAATTCTGCGGGAATCCTGGCAAGGGATGACTTTGCGCGCCGGTTTAGGTGACACCTGTCAATGGGAGGGGAGGGCAGGCATCGGCTAAGGTAAACTGAACAGGCCGAAAGAATCCAATTGCGCTGGCTAAAACCCCAGATTTACGATAGATTTTAGCAAGTTTACTCAGATTTTGGCCAATTGGCAAGCACAGTTAAGGATCCATCATGACCTCCATCACTGCCCCATCAGACCGTATTGGCGTGATCATCGCCCAGCTTGGCACGCCAGATGCCCCCACGGCTACCGCGCTACGGCCCTACCTGCGCCAGTTTCTCTCTGATATGCGCGTGATTGACTATAGCCCTTTCGTCTGGCAGCCCTTGCTACGCGGGATCATCCTGAACACCCGCCCGCGCAAGTCGGCCCGGCTCTATTCGCGCATCTGGATGGACGAAGGCTCGCCCCTGATGGTCTATTCCGAGCGGCAAATGGCGGGCTTGCAGGCGCGCCTGGGCGAGCGCTTCCGCGTGGTGCTGGGCATGACCTACGGCAACCCCAGCATGGGCAGCGCGCTGGATACGCTGGCCGAGGAGGGCATCGAGCGCATTGTGGTCTTCCCGATGTTCCCGCAGTTCTCTTCCACCACCACCGCCTCGGTCTATGATGCCGTCTATCGGGCGGCGGCGGGGCGGCGTTGCCCGCTGTTTCACGAACGCAAGCGCGCCATCCCCACGCTGCGCTTTGTGCCGCCCTACTACGACCACCCCAGCTACATCAACGCCATGGCAGAGCACCTGCGGGGCGTTTTGCAGGGCCTGGAGGCCCCGCCAGACCAGATCATTTTCTCGTTCCACGGCATCCCGCAGCGCTACGCCCGCACCGGCGACCCCTACCCGGCGCAATGCGCGGTCACGGCGGAACACCTGGCGGGCGCGCTGGGGCTGGCCCAAAACCAGTGGCGCCAGACCTTCCAGAGCCGTTTTGGGCCGGAGGAATGGCTGCAACCCTACACCGACGAGACCCTGGAGCACCTGCCCCACGAAGGCCATGCCAACGTGCTGATCTTCTCGCCGGGGTTTGTGGCCGATTGCCTGGAAACGCTGGATGAGCTGGGCAACGAAGGCCGCGAGCAGTTCGCGGAGGGCGGCGGCGACCCTGAAAAGTTCACCTTTGCCGCCTGCCTGAACGACCACCCCTGCTGGCTGGATACGATGGCGGAAATCGTGACGCGCGAGGCGGCAGGCTGGGCCAACAATTAGGCGGTTCCGGGCAAATTTGCCCTCACCCCCCTGCCCCTCGCCAAACGGCTTTCAGCCCTGGGAGCAGGGCAAAAAGCGCGGATTTTGGGCGTTTTTCCCCTACTACCAGCCGCAAAGCGGCGTTTTGGGAGGGGGGGACGGGGGGGTGAGGGCGCACAGGCGGGCTAGTCGCCAGCGGCGCCCGGTTGGGCAAGCTCAATGGGGCGTGGGGCCAGGCGCAACCCACCCCGGCGGGCTGGGTTCAGGCGGCCCAGCACATAGAGCAGCAAGAGGATTGCCTGCGCCACCACCAGCACCAGCAACGCGCTGTTCAAGCCCCACAGTTCCCATAGCTTAACCGTGCCATAATGGGTGCCCAGCGACGTGTTGGCCAGGTCCGCAAAGAAGCGGTCAAGGCGCGGCGTGAGCATCCCAAAGAGCAGCGCGCCGCTCAAAAAGCCCGCCACCCCGGGGATCAGATAATCGAGCTGGCCGCGCCCCGCCCCGGCAACCACCGTCCCGGGGCACATGCCCGCCAGCGCCATCCCCACGCCGAACAACGCCCCGCCGATCAGTTGCCGGGCGGGAAGGGTCGCGGTGATGGCCGCCAGTTCGATCTCGCCTGCCCAATAGAGCGCATAGGTGCCCAGCAGCCCGGTGACCATCGCGCTCATCATGAACTTGAGCACGGCCAGGTCGGTGTAGCGGAACACATTCACGATCTTGTGGTAGCGCGTCATGCCGCCCTTATCCAGCGCAAAGCCGAACCAGAAGCCCAGCAGCAGCGCCAGCGCGATCTCGCGCCCCGCCCACAGAGAAACATCCAGGGGTTGCATGGTTAGTAGCTCCTACGATAGACCAGCAGCGCGGTGAGCGTGCCGCTGAGGAACAAGGCCGGGATGAAGACAAAAGCTGCCGGGGCCAGTTGCACCCCGCCGGAGATGGCCAGGCCGCTGGTGCAGCCCCCCGCGATGCGCGCCGCCACCTGGATGAGCATCCCGCTCAGGAAGACCAGGCCCCAGCGCACCGCCCAATGCCCCCCGAAGACGCTGCGCCACTGCGGCGAGTGCGGCAGGCGCGTCAGGCGGAAGCCCCCCGAAAGCAGGGCGGAGGTCAGGCCGCCCAAAAAGACGCCCAGCATCAGCCAGACCTGCCACGAGAATGCGCGCGGCGCAAGGTGGAAGGCAAAAACTGATAATTGCCCCTCCCAGCCTCGGACGCCGACCACGGCCGACC
>JAAUUD010000428.1 GCA_012031655.1 Anaerolineae bacterium
TGTCGATGTAAGAGCCAAGCCCAGGTCGCCCAGGCGCCGCTGCGCGAAAGAAAGAGGTAAACCACCAGGCCCACCACCACCGGCGGCAGGCCCATCCCGGTGTAAACGATGGCCACCACCAGCCGTTTGCCGGGGAACTGCGCCAGCGCGATGAGCGCCCCCAGCGGAATCCCCAGGAGGGTACTGATCACCAGCGCTCCCAGCGTCACCTGGAGCGAGCGCAGCGCGATTTCCATCACCAGCGGGTCCAGTTCAAAGAGCAAGCGCACTGCTTCTTGCAGCGCGTCAATAAAAGTTTGCATGGGTTAGGTCCCCCCAAGATAAGCGAGCGTAGCCAGGCGCAGCGGGGGCACGCCGTGGCGCGCCCTCACCCACGATGAAGAACGAACTACGGTGCGACTTCGCCCAGGGTCGCAATCGCTACGGGGGTTTCATCCGCCACGGACCACAGCACCACGCTGGCTTCCATAGGTAGCTCAGCGTCGGTGGGCAGCGGATATGCCTGCACTTCGGTCAGGCTGGCCAGCGGACCAGGTCCAGGCCCTGGGGGGCGGCGGCGGGGTCCGTGCCTTCGATCAGGACCACCTGCAATTCCACGTCTTCGGGCAGGCTCAGTGCTGCAAAGCGCAGCACGCTCGTCTCAGTCGCGGCAGAGTTGATGAGTTCCACCAGGCCGCTCGCGCTGAAGTCGCCCACGCCCTCAAATTCACCCACGGCTAGCACGGCTTCCTGGCTGGCCAGCCAGGCGGCGGAGCTAGGCACAAAGAGCTGCTGATCGTTAAGCGAAAAGCTGGCGATGAGCGTTTGCGCCTCCACGGAGGTCAGCCAGTCTGCAAATTGTTGGGCCAGCTCCGCGTTGATCTCGGGGAAGCGCGCCGGGTTAACCGGAATCACGCCATAGGGGTTAAAGAGGATGGGGTCGCCTTCGTAGACAATCGCCAGGTCCAGCCCGGCGGCTTCCAGGGCGATGTAGGTGGCACGGTCGGCCAGGGTGTAGGCAAACAGTTCGTTGGACATGTTCAGCACGTCGCCCATGCCCTGTCCGGCCTCGATGTACCAATCGCCGCTGGGGGCGCCTTCCAGACCAGCCGCTGCCCAGATGGAGAGTTCTTTGCTGTGCGTGCCGCTGTTATCCCCCCGGGAGACAAACAGGCTTTCGCTTGCCTGAATGGCCAGGAAGGCTTCGACCGCGCTGGGCAGTTCCGCGATGCCTGCCGGGTCATCGGCGGGGCCGACCAGCACGAAATCGTTGTACATCACATCGTAGCGCTCGGTGCCGCAGCCTTCTTCCACAAAGGCGTCTTCGCGGGCGCGGGCATGGACCAGCACCACGTCGGCATCGCCATTGCAGCCCAATTCCAGGGCCTGGCCAGTGCCTACTGCGATGACATCCACATCGGCGTTGAACTGTTCCTCAAAAACGGGCAGGATGAACTCCAGCAAGCCAGAGTCCTCGGTGCTGGTGGTGGTCGCCAGGATGAGCCGGGCCGGTTCATCCTGCTGGGCGGTGGTGAGGGCGGCGCCAGGCAGCACCAAAGCCAACACCAAAAGGAGCACAATCCATCGCTTCATCGTGCATCACTCCTCAAAAACTATGCAGTTGTCGATTAGTTCCCGAGGGGATGGGCGTTCCCCCCCCCGATTGAACCCTTGGTTAGCGGCTCCGGGCTGTTGCGCGCAGCCCGGAGCCGGGTTCAGTTAGCCCCCGATGTAGTACATTTCGATCCGATCGCGGGCTGCGGTGGCTTCCTCCGTCCGTTCTTCTGAATAACGATCCACGCGCAGGCCCCAGGTACGGGTGATGAGCTGTTCCAGCTCCCCATCACTGGCCCCGGCGCGCAACGGGTCGCGCAGGCTGACGCCCTGCGCAGCGAACAAGCAGGTGTAAATCATGCCCTGGGCCGAAATCCGCATCCGCGTGCAGGAGCCGCAGAAGGGTTGCGTCACCGAGGCGATGATCCCAATCTCGCCCGCGCCATCCTGATAGCGGTAGCGCAGGGCGGTTTCGCCATAGTAGTTGTTGGGCAGCGGCTCCAGCGGGAAGGCCGCGTCAATCCGCGCCATGATCTCTTGCGCAGGGACAACATGCTCCATTGACCAGCCGTTGCGCGTGCCCACGTCCATAAATTCGATAAAGCGCAGGATGTGGCCATGCTCGCGGCAATAGCGCGCCATCTCCACCAGGGTATGGTCGTTCACGCCGCGCTTGACCACCGTGTTGATCTTGATGGGGCCAAAGCCCGCTGCCTGTGCCGCCGCGATGCCCTTCAGCACGTCCTCGACCGTGCCTTTGGTGCCGTTCATGGCATGGAAGACCGCCGGGTCCAGGCTATCCAGGCTCACGGTGATGCGGTCCAGGCCGGCTGCACGCAGGGCAGCAGCCTTGCCAGGCAAAAAGTAGGCGTTGGTGGTCATGGCGATGTCTTCCACGCCGGGCACCTGCCGCAATAGCACGATGAGCTTTTCGAGTTGCTTCCGCATGAGCGGCTCGCCGCCCGTGATGCGGAGCTTGGACACGCCCAGCCCGCTGAAAATGCTCGCCAGCCGGGTCAGCTCCTCAAAGCGCAATAGCTCGTTGTGGTGCAGAAACTCGTAGCGCTCGCCAAAAACCTCCGCAGGCATGCAATAGGTGCAGCGGAAGTTGCAGCGATCCGTCACCGAAATACGCAGGTCGCGCAAGGGCGCCCGAACTTGTCTTTCAAGGTGGTTTCGGTCATGCTTCCAATCCTTTAAAGTTACAGCACACTATCAATAAGACGAGGTTTTGCGGGTTTTCCTTCCGACCAGCGCCTCACGTTGGTTTTAAGAGGCTCATACCACCCCCTCAAAAACGACCTGCCCGGTCTGGGCGGCGTCGTAGCCCGGTTGGGCGCCCAGCGTGGCCCGGAACGCTGGATCGCCGAGCACCGCCAGCACGTGCTGCACGCCAGGGTGCTCCAGGTGCTCGGCAGGGATCACAAAGTCGTAGCGTTCCCAGCCAACGGGCAAAAAGTCCAGGCCCAGCGCGCGGGCGCGCTCCGCACACCCAGCCCGCAATCCGCAACTCCGGTTTGCACCGCTACCGCCACCGCCAGGTGGGTGTATTCCTCGCGCGCGTAGCCTTCGACTGCCTCTGGCGCGATGCCCTGCTGCGCGAGCAGGTAATCCAGCAGCAGGCGTGTTCCGGCCCCGCGTTGCCGATTTACAAAGCGCACGCGCGGCAGGTCCTCGATGCCAGAGAGGTCCAGGGGATTGCCCGGCGGCAGCATCAAGCCCTGCTCGCGGCCCGCAAAAGTCACCACCCGCAGGTGGCGCCGGCGAGCTGCCGGGCCAGGTAGGGCAGGTTATAGTCGCCTGAGGCTTCATCCAGCAGGTGCGACCCCGCCAGGTGTGCCTCGCCCCGCCG
>JAAUUD010000429.1 GCA_012031655.1 Anaerolineae bacterium
CCTGGATGAGGTGGAGGAGCACCGTAGCGACCTGGAATATGCGCTGCTTCAGGCGCAGCAACAGGTGGCTACCTTGCAGGAGGAACTCAAGCGCTTTACACGCCTGGCCATGAAGCCCCAGCCAGACCCCGAAGAAAGCGAACTGGGCGAAACGGTCACGGCCCTGGCACAGGAACTCCGCACCCCGCTAACGGGCATTATCGGTTATGTGGACCTGTTGCTGAACGAAGCCGCCGGGGACCTCATGCCCATGCAAAGCCAGTTCTTGCTGCGTGTGAAGGTGAACGTCGAGCACCTGATACAACATACCGAAGACCTGCTGCGCGTGATGGCCATTGACCTGAACCAGTTGAAGCTCAGTCCGCGCAAAGTGGACCTGGTGGACCTCATTGACGATGCCATCACGGCCAGCAGCGCGCAATATCGCGAAAAGGGCCTGACGCTGCACCTGGACGTGCCCGATGCCATCCCGCTGCTCACCGCAGACCGCGACGCCTTGCAGCAGGTGATCACGCACCTGATGACCAATGCCTATCTGGCGGCACCCGCCGACACCGTGGTGCGGATTTCTGCCCAGCACGAGCCCACCTTCCGCGAAAATCCGCTGGCTGCACCGCAGGACGTAACACACTTCAGCATCACCGATTTTGGGGGCGGCATCCCGCCAGAGGAACAGCGGCGCGTGTTCATGCGCAGCTATCGCGCAGAGCGCCCGCTGGTGCAGGGCTTAGGCGACCGGGGAGTGGGGCTCTCGATTGCCCATGCGTTGGTGGTGGCCCATGGTGGCAAAATCTGGTTCGAGTCTGTGCCCGATGTGAGCACCACCTTTCATGTTGTGCTGCCCTTTGAGCACGATTTTGGTGAGGATGTGTTGTTGCGCGGGAATGTGGCGCGCCTCATTGATGCCCTGGAAGAAGGCGACACCACCCAGTTTGAAGCCAATCCGCGCGGCTAAAGCGTTAGCGGTCCAATCGGCGGGGCGCCAGCGGCCTGGCCAGGTGCTTCATTGACGCTGCCCGCTGATGTGCTGTATAGTGAAAAACGAGTTTGTTTGTGGTCGGTCGGGAATCAAACATGATCAAAAGATGCGGGTGGATGGTTGGCGTGGTGGCTGTGGTCTTGAGTGCCCTGGCTCCAGCCTATGCTCAGGATGTTGAGGAGGTGGTTTTTGAAACCTTCGAAGCCGAAGACGAACGGCTCAGCTTGCTCCATCCAGAAAACTGGGTGATCGAAGCCAGCGAAGATGGCCCGGGGGTGGTGGCGGCCAATTCCGAAGCCGCCTTCGACGCTATCGCGGACACCGAAGCGGAATATGCGCCGGGTGATGTTGCCTTGACGATTTTGCTTTTCCCAACGGACTATTTGCCACTCCTGGAGATTGAGGTCGAAGAAGCGTTCTCGGCGGTGGAACTGGCCGAAGCCTTTGCAGAGGCGCTTTTTGTGACCACCGATGAGGGCTTAGTGGCGCCGGAACTGGGCGAAGCGGAAGAAGTCGAGGTTGAATTCGAAGAAGAAACGCTTGTTGTGGGCAGCGTTGAACTCACCAATGCCGTCTCGGCGGGGGCGCTGGTGGCTTTTGAGCTTCAGGAAGGCATCTTGGTGATTGCGCTGGCCAACACGGCGCCCGGAGAATATGCCGACTTTGCCCCGATTTTCTGGCGAATGCTGGCCAGCCTGGAGTACGCCGGGAATGCCGATGACCTGATCGCGCAGATTAACCAGTAAGCGAGGGCGTGCCCCTAGCAGGGCAGGCTGCTGCGGTTCTCTAGCCAGGCCAGGGCGCGGTGCTCTTCCAGGAAGACGCCCACATGCTCGCGAGAGCCAGGTGGCAAGCGCTTGGCGGCCCGTTCCATCCAGCCCAGCACCGTGGGTACCGTGAGGAGCGCCGTGGAGCGCCACAAGGCGTAGCGTGCGTCGTAAACATCGCGCAACAGCCGGTCCATGATGTCGGGTTCGGGATAGCCTGCGGTGCGGAGATCGAACAGGAGGCGCAGATGGGTATCCGAGGGCAGGCTACCAAGCAAACGAGGTTTCAGACGCGCCCACTTGCGCAACGTTGGGTCGCCGTAGTCCTGCAAATGCAACGCAACAATCTGGCCAGATAGTTCGGTGACTTCCAGGTTTTTCACGATTATTTTCCCAAAAAATGTTAGATGCCATCAATTGCTAAATGACGAACACTACTTTCAACCTCAGCCACCTTAATCGTAGCGCGAATCGGGCTACTTTACGATGAAAGCTGTATGAAAGGTGGATAAATTGGACGAGGGCGAGTATGAGCGCAGAAAACAAAGGGCGGGTGTTTCTCTCCTATAGCCGGGTTGACCTGGATTTTGCCACCGCGCTGGCCAGTGATCTGGAAGAGGTGGGCATTCGGGTTTGGATGGACAAGCGAGATATTGCCATCGGGGAGCGCTGGAGCACCGCCATTCAGAAGGCGCTGCTGGAATCGTATGCCATGGTGCTGGTGGTGTCGCCAGAATCGATGGCCTCGCCCAACGTCGAAGATGAATTTACCTACTTTCTGGACCACGGCAAGCCGATTGTCCCGGTGATCCTGCGCCGGACACCCCTCCATTTTCAGTTAAACCGTTTGCAGTTCATCGACTTTCAGGAGGGGGTGACGGACGAGGCTTTTAAGCTGCTGTTGCGCGCCCTGGAAAACGCTGGGGTGCAGCCGGTCTCTGGCTACGAACAAAGCCGCCATACGCACCTGCTCTCGGACGAGGCCACCCCGCGTGGGCGCCTGCGGCGGCGCCGAAGGTGGAGTGCACGTGGTGGAGGATGGCCAAGATTCCGAGCGGACGACGTTCCCTTGGGTCGCGTTTCGGGGCTCTGCCGACACGTCGTTTTCCCTCGCGGGATCCCATCGGCTCCGGGTGTCGGCGGGTGTCCTCGCGCCGCTCAGCCGAGGGCGGGTGCAGGTGTCTCGTGTCCCCGGACGCCCGGACCTCGACGAGACGGTGTTTCGGCCTTGGGTCCTCGCGCCCTACGCCGAAATCGGGTGGCATGCGGACTTTCGGTGACGGAAAACGAGCGGCGAGCGCACTCACCCCTTGATGCCTCGCCCGACCCGGCGACGACCGATGTCGAGCGTGTTGTGGAGCAGGTGGAGCCTCGTTTTGACGCCGTCTACGACGAATACTTCGAGTTCGCGTGGCGCAGTCTGCGGCGGCTCGGCGTCCCTACAGAGGCGCTCGACGACGCGGTGCAGGACCTCTTCTTGGTCGTTCACCGCCGGCTGGATAGTTTTGAGGGGCGCTCTTCCCTGCGCACCTGGATCTTCGGCATCGCCCTGCGGGTTGCCGCTCCTACCGTCGAAAGAGGGCCCGCGCGACGACCGACGCCCCCTCCGCGACGAGCCAGCGCGTCGCCC
>JAAUUD010000430.1 GCA_012031655.1 Anaerolineae bacterium
AGAACACGGCCAGCGGCCAGATCGCCAGCGCTGCGGCCAGCGGCAGGTGCTGGCCGGCCACCACCCTTTCGCCCGTGAGCACGTTTTCCAGCGGTTGCCCGGCCAACCCCTCTGGCAACAGAAGCCGGGTGTCGCCCCAGGCCTCGCCCAGGGCGGCGGCAGGCTCGCCCTGCATGAGGATGGCGGTCAGGCGCGGCACGATGACCAGCAAACGCGCTTCTGCG
This sequence comes from Anaerolineae bacterium, assembly GCA_012031655.1. GTDB lineage: Bacteria > Chloroflexota > Anaerolineae > Aggregatilineales > J027 > JAAUUD01. Next base: position 225 of record JAAUUD010000430.1, read on the forward strand.
TGGCGCCGCACAAAGGCACAGAGGTGCTCTGCCTGGGGGCCTTCCACCGCCACCGGGGCGTAATCGCCCTGGCTAAACAGCGCTTCGTGCTGGCGACGGAAGGCCAGCGTACGGGCCGTGAGGTAAAGCTTGATGGCGCCAGTCTCCGGCGTGGCCAGCAGATCGCGCAGCAGGGCAGCGCGGTCGGCCTGCTCGCGGTCGTGCAGGTCATCCAGCAGGGCGTGGCGCTGGGCAAAATCCACCGGGCGGCGGTTATCGGGGTCCACCAGGCTAAAGTTCCACAGTTCGTTCCCCTGGTAGATATCCGGCACCCCCGGGCAGGTGAGCTTGAGCAAGGTTTGCCCCAGCGCGTTCATCCAGCCAAAGAACTGCACCCGGCCCAGGAAGGCGTCGAAGGTCTCCCGAAAGGCCAGGCTCCCCCAGATGTGTGTCACGAAGTCGGCCACGGCTTGCGCATAGGCCGCGTTGGGGTTGATCCAGTTGCTGTGCCTCTTGGCTTCGTTGATGGCTTTGTGCATGTAGGTGATGATGCGCTCCAGAAAGGCCGCGTCTTCATCCATGCCGGGCTGGTAAGCCCCCAGTAAGGTCTGGTAGATCAGGTATTCGTCGTTGCGCGAAGGGGCTAGCTGCCCGTTGACCTCGGTTTTGGCATCTGCATTGATGACCGCCCAGCGCTCGACCATCCGCGCCCAGTCTTCGGGCAGTTCAGAGAGCGCATTGATGCGGGCGCGCACGTCCTCGCTGCGTTTGGTGTCGTGCGTGGAGCTGGAGAGCATCGCATGGGGATAAGCCAGGTTGGTGTTGTGGGCGTGGAATTCCTCCACGCTGGCCCCAAAGCGGTTCAAATGCCCGCCGACCTCGTTCAGCGAAACCAACCGATTATAGATGTAGAAAGCGGTGTCTTCCATGCTTTTGGCCATCACCGGCCCGGTGATCTGCTGAAACTTCATCACAAAGCGGCGCAGGGCTGCCTGCTGTTCCCCAGGGAAGCTTTCAAAATTCTCCATCAGCAGGGTTTCGCGCAGGAACTCGAACAGGCCGCTGGGCACCAGGGGGTTACGAGCTTGCGCCTCGTGAATGGCGGCATCCACATAGGCCCGGTCGCGGTCGCTGACCTGCCCCGGCCCGGTGATGTAGGTGCGGTAAATCTCCAGCGCGGCCACGAACTCGCTCAGCCCAAAGGCCAGGCTATTGCGGGTAAAGCCCCGGTAGCGGCGGGTTTGCTCCACAATGCGCGCCAATTCTGCGCTGCGTGCTTCGAGTTCGCTGGTGAGCGACTGGGTTAGCACCAGCTTTTTAGAGGCATCCGAAAGGCTGGCCAGGTCTGTAGGTTCGGCAATAAAGCGGCTATAGAGCGCGTCGAAGGCGGCCTCGGCGGCCTGGTTCACGAACAGGTTGTTGACCACATACATAAAGTCGTAGCCGGTGGTGCCGTGCACCGTCCAGGAGTAGGGCAGCGGCTCAGACTCGCTGAGGATTTTCTCCACCAGCACGAAGAGCGGCCACTGCACCGGGCCTGGTTGGCGCGGCGCAGCGCCTCCAGTTGCAGCCCAATCTGCGGGGTATGGTCGCCTTCGGCCTGCGGCAACCGGTGGCGCAGCGCCGCCTGAAGGTAGCCGGTTTGCAGGCGCCAGAAATAGCGCTCCGGGTCCCACAGCCCATCAGGATGATCAATGCGCAGCCCGCTGACCTTGCCTTCCGCCAGCAATTGAAAAGCCAGCCAATGCACATCCGCAAAAACGTCGGCGTCTTCGATGCGTAAGGCAGCCATGTCGTTGATGTCAAAGAAGCGGCGGTAATTGATTTCGTCTGTGGCCACGCGCCAATAGGCCAGGCGGTAGGGTTGGGCGCTCAGCACCTCGTCCAGCAGATCAAAGCTAGCCGGGTCATCGGGCGTGCCGTTGATCTGCGCCAGGGCGGCGTCCATCGCCTCGCGGAAGACGGCGCTTTTGTCAAACAAGCCCAGCAAACGCCAGCGGATGATCGTTTGCTCGCGGTGGCGGGTGGTGACGATGGTGGGGTCGGTGTTGGCGTAGCGCGGCAGGTAGTCCAGCGAGCGAACCACGCTGGCCAGTTCCAGCGGCACCCAGGTGTCGGCCTCGTCCAGCTCCGGCGGCAGGTGCCCCAGCACTAACCCCAGGATGCGCCCATAGGTTTCTGGCGTCATGGGGAACTGGTGTTCGTAGTAGTGCAGGTAAAAATCGCCATGCCAATACACCACGCGCAGCTCGCCTGCTTCCAGCACGCGGCCATAATGGTCGCCCAGCACGGGCAGCAGCACCTTGTCATCCAGGGCGCGGTTTTGTGGGCGCCAATCGATGTCAAAATAGTGGGCATACACCGAAGACGGCCCCTGCTTGAGCACATCCGCCCACCAGGTGTTTTCGGGGGTGGCGCCCATGTGGTTGGGCACGATGTCCAGCAGCAAGCCCATGCCGCGCTCCTGCAAGGCCGCCGCCAGCGCATCGAAGTCCTCGGCGGTGCCCAGGGCCGGGTTAAACTGGCCATAGTCTACGGTATCGTAGCCATGCGTGCTGCCCGTGCGCGGCTTAAAGAGCGGCGAGGCGTACAGGTCGCTAATGCCCAGTGCATCCAGATAGGGCACCAGGGCCAGCGCATCCGCAAAAGTGAAGCTGGCGTTGAATTGCAGGCGATAGGTGGCGCGGGGAATGCGCGGCGCCTGCATGAGGCTGGCCAGCGTGGCGTTGATGGTGTTGGGATCAACCGTCATTGGGGCTTGTCTTCCTGTTGGGTTTGTTCGTAGAGTGCAAAGCCTTTCGGCGGCAAGGTCACCGCAAAGGGGTCGCCCGGGCGGAGCGCCTCGGCGGCGGGTGCGGCGGCATCAAAACAGGGCAGCCGGGTCAGTTGTGGCGATCTGCTTCAGACGGAAAGTAAGTCGATGTGAGATCAAACATCGCGGGCTGGTCGCTGTGTCGGACGCCTTCATAGAGCGCTGAAGTGATGCGTTCCACCCCACGCTTGAGCTTCTCACGGATGTAAGACACATCGCCGTGCGCCAGAAGCTGGATAGCAGCCAGGGTCAGAAAATCGCAGGCGGTGAGCAAGTGATAGGCGGCGCGTCCCTGCCAGGAGTGAACACCATTGGCGTGCGCCGCTGCTGTCTGAAGGTCATCGCGTCCGCTGT
>JAAUUD010000431.1 GCA_012031655.1 Anaerolineae bacterium
ACCTGACTGCTCGAGCTGCCGAACCGAGGTGCTATGAACCAGGGATCAACAGTTGCACGGTGCTCAAAGATCGGCGGCAACGAGCTGGATGACGCTGCTTTTCTGGCGGGAGGTGGCCGCCTGGGCACGCGGCGCCGGGCCTGGTCTGGTGGTGGTGCACGGTGGCGGCAAGGAGATCACGCGGTTACAGGCAGCCATGAACCTGGAAGCGCGCTACATCGACGGCCTGCGCGTGACCGACGAAGCCGCGCTGGAATTGGTGCAGATGGCCCTGCTGGGCGCGGCTAACCCGCGCCTGGTGACGCTGTTTCTGGGGGTCGGGTTGGAGGCGCAGGGATGCTCTGGGCTGGATCGGGGCTTGATCCGTGCCCGGCAGATGCGGCACCCGGCGGGCGATCTGGGCCGGGTTGGGGAAGTGACCGCCGTTCGGGCAGAGTTATTGCAGGCCTGGCTCCAGCAAGGCATTTTGCCCATCCTGGCGCCGATCTGCCTGGGCGAAGATGGCGTGCCGCTCAACGTCAACGCCGATCAGATCGCCGGAGCAGTGAGCCGTGCGCTACAGGCCAGCCGTGTCATCTTTCTGACCAATGTGCCCGGTGTTTTGGAGGCGGGCGCCCTGGTTCCGCACCTTACCCCCGAGCTGGCCGAAAGCCTGATCCAGACGGGCGTGATCCAGGGCGGGATGCTGCCCAAGGTGCGAACCGCGCTGGAGCTGGTGGCCCAGGGGGTGCGCCAGGTCATGATCACGAATCTGGTGGGCTTGCAACAAGCCACCGGAACCATCGTTAGCCTAGACGGAGGAGAAGCACACTAATGCACCCAGCCATTGAAGCCACTCAGACGTTTATCGCGCAGACGTACCGCCGCCCGCCCTTTACGCTGGTCCAGGGCGAAGGCATGGTGCTGATCGATGACCAGGGGCGGCGCTACCTGGATATGGTCAGCGGCATTGCGGTGATGGCGTTGGGCCACAGCGATCCCGCAGTCACCCGTATCATTGCTGAGCAGGCGGGCCAACTGGTGCATGTCAGCAACCTCTACTACACCGAACCGCAAGCGGCCCTGGCGCGTGCGTTGTGCGAGCGCTCTTTTGCGGACCGCGTTTTCTTTTGCAACAGCGGCACCGAGGCCACCGAGGGCGCCATCAAGTTTGCGCGCAAGCTGGCCTTTGCGCGGGGCGAAACCGAGCGCCGCGAGATCCTGAGCCTCAGCCAGGCCTTTCATGGGCGCACGATGGGGGCGCTGGCCCTGACGCCCAAAGAAGCCTATCAAACCGCCCTTCCTGCCGCTCATGGCCGGAGCACGCAGCCTGCCAGTGGGCGATCTGGCCGCGCTGGAAGCCAACATCAACCATACCACCTGCGCGGTGATCGTGGAGCCTGTGCAGGGCGAAGGCGGGGTTCAGCCGCTGGAGGCGGATTATCTGCGTGCCCTGCGCCAGCTTTGCACCGAGCGCGGCGCCTTGCTCATTTTTGATGAGGTGCAGTGCGGCCTGGGGCGCACCGGGTCCCTGTGGGCCTACGAACAGGTTGGCGTGCAGCCAGACCTGATGACCCTGGCCAAACCGCTGGCGGCTGGCTTGCCCATTGGCGCGGTGCTGATGACCGAAGCGGTCCATAGCGCGCTCCAACCTGGCGACCACGGCAGCACCTTTGCCGGCGGGGCGCTGGTGAGCGCCGTGGCGCTCCACGTGCTGGAGCGCGTGAGCCAGCCAGCCTTTTTTGCAGCACATTCAGGCGATGGGCACTTACCTGCGGGAACGGCTGGAAGGGCTCAACAGCCCGCACATTACCGAGATTCGCGGGCGCGGGTTGATGCTGGGCATGGAGCTGGACTTCCCCGTTGCTGACCTCATCGCGCAGGGCTATGAGCATGGTCTGTTGCTGATTAACGCGGGGCCAAACACCCTGCGCCTCATCCCACCGCTGATCATCGAGCAGGAGCACGTGGATTTTCTGATTGACCAACTCACGCAAATGCTTGCCCAGAAATCAAGTTAAGGAGCTTCATTCAACATGACATCCGGAGAAACCCCCTCCCCGTTCCCGCCGGTGCGCAAGGTGGTCCTGGCCTATAGCGGCGGCCTGGATACCTCGGTGATCGTGCCCTGGCTCAAGGAAAACTATGGCTGCGAAGTAGTCACTTTTACCGCAGACCTGGGCCAGGCGGATGAGATGGAAGGGCTGGAAGAAAAAGCCCTGGCCACCGGCGCCAGCAAGGTCTATGTTAAGGACCTGCGCGAAGAATTTCTGGTCAATTTCGTCTTTCGAACGATGCGCGCCGGGGCAGTTTACGAGCGCGAATATCTGCTGGGGACCGCCTTTGCGCGGCCACTTATCGCCAAGCACATGGTCGAGGTGGCCGAGATGGAAAATGCGGATGCTGTCGCGCACGGGCGACGGGCAAAGGGAACGATCAGGTGCGTTTTGACCTCACGGTGATGGCATTGAATCCTAAACTGCGGATCATCGCACCCTGGCGCGAATGGGAGATTCGCAGTCGTGAAGATGCGCTGGCTTATGCGCTGGAGTTTAACGTGCCCGTCTCTGCCACTGAGAAGTCTATCTACAGCCGTGATCGCAACCTGGTGCATCTGAGCCACGAAGGCGGCCTGTTGGAAGACCCCTGGAATGAGCCGGAAGATGTGATGTATCAACTGACCCGCAGCCCACACGACGCGCCAGACGAACCTGAATATGTCGAGGTGGGTTTTGAACAGGGCATTCCGGTATCCGTCAATGGTGAAGCGCTGGCGCCTGTGGTGTTGTTTGAGCGACTAAACGAAATCGGTGGACGGCACGCGATTGGCCGGGTGGATATGGTCGAGAATCGTCTGGTCGGTATGAAAAGCCGCGGGGTCTATGAAACCCCTGGCGGCACAATCCTTCGGCGTGCCCATCAACTGTTGGAGAGCATCTGTCTGGATAAGCACACCATGCAATACAAGGACTTTGTCGCCGTTAAGTATGCCGAATTGGTTTACAACGGCATGTGGTACACCCGCCTGCGGGAAGCCCTGGACGCATTTGTGAGCGTCACCCAGGAACAGGTAACAGGCATCGTCAGGCTGAAATTGTACAAAGGTAATCTCGTGTGTGCCGGGCGCAGGAGCGCTTACAGCCTGTACCGTGAGGATTACGCCTCATTTGGTGAGGAGGATGTTTATAACCAGAAGGACGCCGAAGGGTTTATCACCCTGTTTGGTTTGCCGATGAAGGTTGAGGCCATGCTGAGCATTGATGGCGGGGGGCAGAGTCGTTATCGCAAACCCGATTACAGCAAGTTCAAGCGGGATTAAACACCCTATGACCTTATGGAGCGGGCGTTTTGGCGAGCCAACTGATGACGATCTGCGTGAACTGAACGACA
>JAAUUD010000432.1 GCA_012031655.1 Anaerolineae bacterium
GCGATGATCCCGGCCAGCGCAGCATGTTCTTCGGTTGGCATTTTTCGCGCACCTCACCCTGCGCCAATTCCAGCAGGCGTCCCAGGGAGGCCGCCAGCAGGCGCTCAAACTCGGCCAGACTCGTGGGGCGGGTATGAACCTGCATCTCAGACCGCCCAGCCCGCTTCCACGAAGAAAGCCGCCGCGCGCGGGATTTCGGTGGAGTCGGCCAGTTCGAGGATGAGGCGCGGTTGCTCTGGCAGGGCGGCCAGGGTTTGCATCACGCTGCGCCAGGGGATGTTGCCATCGCCGGGCGTCCAATGGCGGTCGGTGTAGGCGTCGTTATCCTGCAAATGGACGTGCGCCAGCAGCGGTCCCGCCTCGCGCACCCAATAATCAACCGGCGGCGCGCCCTGGGTGATGTGGTGCAGGTAGGCGTGGCCCGTATCCAGGCTCATCCGCACCGCGTCAGAGTCCAGCGCGCGGACCAGGGCCAGCAGCAGGCCCGGTAGGCGGTCGCGGATGTTCTCGATGACCAGGGTGCAGCCCTGTTGCTCGGCCTGGGCGATCACCGGCGCCAGGGTTTCGCGCACGTTTTCGATGAAGTCCGCCCGCCCAAAGTCCGGGGCGCTGGTGGGCAGGTAGGCGTTGCCCATAAAGCTAAAGGGGCTGTGGATGACCATGTGCGTGCCGCCGACTGCCGCCGCAAAGTCCAGGCCCTGGCGCAGGCGGGTTTGCACCGCTGCCCGGATGAGCGGGTCGCGGGCGCTGATGGTCAGGTCAATGAAGGGGCCATGCACCCCGCGCCGCCCGGTGTGGCCTTCCAGCAGGGTCCGCAAGCGGCGGGCGTGGGCCTGCCAATCGCCATCCAGCACATCCCAGCCAATGGCCTCTTGAATTTCCAGGTCGCGCTGGCCATCCAACAACCAGGTCAGGTGCATGGGCAGGTGTTCGGTGCGCAGGGCGGCGCCCAGGCGCAGGGGCGAGATGTTCAAGGGAGGCTCCTCTGTTTTGGCTGGGCCAGTGTTGCCCCCCACTCTATCATTGGGCGGCAGCCCCGGCAAGCGCCAGGCAAATTGGCTTTGGCGCTTTTCACGGTAAAATGGGCTTAATGTTGGTGCATTTCGTCTTTGGCTTCTGGGGCCAGGCTGGTTATAGTTGAAGCCCCGAGCGAAAACAACGAGTGGACAAAGGAGATACAAGGCCTATGGTTCGCATTCGGTTGATCTTGGTGGTGGCTGTGGTGGCGCTTCTGCTGCCGTTGGTGGCCGCCCAGGGGAGCGAAATTGCTCCGCAGGGTGCCCCTGCCCCGGCGCAGGAGGACGAATTTGTTTTTGGGCTGATCATGGTTGGCCCGCACGATGACCGGGGCTGGAGCCAGGCGCACTACGAAGCCGGGCTGTACATTGAAGAAAACGTGCCCGGAACGCGCATGGTTTGGGTGGACCGCATCAATGCCGCCGATAACCCCGACCGCCCGCTGGATGTGGTGGTGGAAGACCTGGTAGAGCAGGGGGCGCAGCTCATTATCGCCAACTCGGATGAATACAAAAATGACGTGAACGCCGTTGCCCCGGCCTACCCGGATGTGGTGTTCTTGCACGTCTCTGGCGATGCCGTGCTGACGGCACCGCGCCGGAGAACGTCACCAACCTGATGGGCGAGATGGAATATGGCAAGATGATGGCCGGGTGCGCCGCCGCCCTGACCACCGAAACCAACAAAATCGCCTATCTGGGGCCGCTAATCAACGACGAAACGCGGCGCCTGGCGGCTTCGGCCTTCCTGGGGGCGCGCTATTGTTTTGAAACCTACCGCGAAATGGACCCCGCCGACCTGGAATTTGAAGTCGTCTGGATTGGCTTCTGGTTTAACATCCCCGGCGTGACGCTCGACCCCACCGAAGTGACCAATAACTTCCTGAACGGCGGTGCGGATGTGATCATCTCTGGCATCGACACCACGCAGGCGATTGTGGTGGCGGGCCAGCGCAACCGCGAGGGCGAGCGCATCTTTGCTGTGCCCTACGACTACATCGGCGCCTGCGAAGAAGCGCCAGAAGCCTGCCTGGGCGTGCCCTACTTCAATTGGGGGCCCTCCTATGTGGAGCTGGTCGAGTCGATCATTGACGGCAGCTTCGAGCAGGAATGGGTCTGGTTGCCGCCCGATTGGGAAGACATCAACAACCTGGACACCAGCGCGATTGGCTTCTTGCCTGGCGAGGGCCTGGCGGAAGACAACGCGGCCCTGCTGGATGAGTTCATCGCGGACCTGGCGACGGGCGTCCTGGGCGAAGAAGGCGGCCTGAACCTGTGGGCCGGGCCGATTGAGCTGCAAGATGGCACCGTCTATGTGGAAGAAGGCGAAGTGGCCACCCTGGAACAGGTCTGGTATCTGCCGCAACTGCTGGAAGGCATGATCGGCGCCAGCACTCCCGAATAAATAAAAATACTAGCGGCGCTTGCCCTGCCCGGCCCTGTGGCGGGGCAAGCCTTTTCTTAAAAAGCACAGGGGGCAACGGCCTGGGCGCTCCCCCACCCAACAGATACAGGAAGACGACGGAAAAAACGCCGTGCGCCTGGAACTACAGCAGATTTCTAAGACCTTTGGCCCGCTGAAAGCCAACCAGGACATCACCTACACGTTTGAGTCCGGCAAAATCTATGCCATCCTGGGCGAAAACGGCGCGGGCAAAAGCACCCTCATGAAGATCATCGCGGGCTACCAAGCCCCCGACCCCGGCGGGCGCATCCTGATTGATGGCCAGCCCGTGACCATCCACGCCCCCAGCGATGCCATCCGCCACCGTATCGGGATGCTCTATCAGGACCCGCTCGACTTTGCGCCCATGACCGCACTGGAGAACTTCATCACCGCGCGTCCGGGGGTGGGGTGGTTGCCCAACTGGGGGGCCGCCCGCGCCGAGTTCGCGCGGTTGGCGGCGCGCCTGGGCTTTGCGCTGGACCCCGACCGGCTCATCGAGACGATGACCATGGGCGAGCGCCAGCAACTGGAGATCGTGCGCTTGCTGGCCCTGGAAGTGCGCTTTTTGATCCTCGATGAACCGACCACGGGCATCTCAGAAACACAGCGGACGGCGCTCTTTGCTGCGCTGCGCCAGCTGGCCCACGCGGACGGCCTGAGCATCGTCATCGTGACCCACAAGCTCCAAGATGTGGAAGCGCTCTGCGATGCGGTGATGGTGCTGCGGCATGGGCGGATGGTTGGTGCGCCGCTGATGCCGGTTTCGACCGCCGAACTGGTCCGCCTGATGCTTTGGCAAACCCAACCCGCCCGAAGCCCGCCCCCCCGCACCGCTGGGCGAGGCCGTGCTGCACGTGGAGGGCCTGCGCCTGCAAACGCGTTTGCAGGCCCTGGAA
>JAAUUD010000433.1 GCA_012031655.1 Anaerolineae bacterium
GATGTTGGGCGGTGGGGCGGTGTTGCTGTGGCTGGGGATGGCTGCACGCCTCACCATCCCCTGGGCAACGGTGGTAGTGAATCACGCCATCCCTTCGGAGGCACGCGCAACGACCCTCTCTACCGTGGCGTTGATGGCCCGCCTGCCGTATGTGGTGAGCGCCATCCTGGCGGGGGCGTTGATTCAGAATGGTCAGTTGCCGCTCTTTAACGCGGTGCTGGGGAGCCTGGTGCTGCTGGTGGCCTTTGGCAGTGCCATCTGGTGGGCGCCGTGGCGCGCTCCAGCGCCCGCCGAGAGCCAAGCGACACCTGCAGCAGAAGCAGAGGTAGCGCCTCCTCCCGTTGCGACCCGCTTGGATGCAACTGGCGACTGAGCACGCTAGGGGGCCAGCCCTTCGGCCATGTGGTCAAGAAGCCAGCCTTCGGCCACGATGGCGGCAGCATAGTGCTGGGCCTGCAATTCGGCGCCACGGATGCTCTGGTGATAGCCGTCGTGGTGCCACAGGTCACGCTGCACGGGAAGCAACCCCATCAGGTCTACAAAGCCGGTTTGGAGGGTTTCGGCCAGGTCTGCAACCAGGGCGTTTTGTTCCGTAGCGGCGGCCTGGCGCCAGGCCTGGGCATAGATGTTCGGGGTACCGGTTTCGATTGGGTAGTAGGCCCAGGCGGAAAGCAGCACGTCCAGCCCGTGCGCCTGGGCGATGGCCACCATGCTCCGCAGATTTTGCTCAAAGTAGATCGGTGGATTGCGCGTCAGCAGTTCGGCAGTTGGATAGTCGTGGCAGGTGTCGCGGGTCCACAGGCCACAGCTCGGCACGCCGCCCGCAAATTCAAAGCGCGCTTCCAGCGCGGCGGGGTCGTCCAGGGCGCCCAGTTGCAGGCCCACAAAACGCCAGAGCGTGCTGGCCGGCAGGGGGGCATCGCCCGTGAGCCAGATGCCGCGCCCGTTGCCCAGGCCGCTGTAGGTCTCTGGCGGAACCAGGCGCGCTGTGGTGTCGTTGACGCCGTGGTAGATGATGATCAGGTCTGGTTCAAGCTCCAGCACGCGAAATTGCAGGTTCACCAGCGACTCCCAGGTGGTGTAGAGGTCCGCGCCCCCGTTGATCACATCCACGTTGGTGTAGCCATAGTCTTCGCGTAGGATGCGCTGAAGCTGCCCGGGAAAGGTGAGTTCCCAGGTGGGCAGGTCAAAGCCATAGGTGGTGGAACCGCCCAGCGCCACAATCCGATAGCGGCCTGGCGGTTTGGGTAGCTCAATTTCTGGCCCGCGAAAGCCCCGACTATTGATTTCGGGATGGTCCGGGTTGAGCATGTAGTTGATATAAGGTTGGCCGACGAAGCGGGAGTCGCGGCGGCGGATAGTTTCGGCATCGTAGAGGTAGCGGATGCGCTCGGTTTCACTGCCGTAGCGGTCGAGGTAAACCCGCAGGCCGATTTCGGCCAACAAGAGGCTGACCAGCAAACTAAAAACCACCCACCCCAGCAGGCTGGCGACTTGGCGCAGGTGCTGCCCCAGGCGGGCCAGGTTGTCCCAGCCAGCGCCGGTCCGCAGCAACAAAACCAGGCGCCAGGCGAGTACGCTCCCAGAGAAGGCCAGCACTGCCAGGGTCAGCAGGCTGAAAAGCAGACTGATGTTCACTGGATGTGCCGGGCCTCCCACGTCCCTAGGGCAGCCCAGAGCCACCCGGAAAGCGATTCTCCAGCGAGAGCGGCAGGGTGAAGGCCTCTTCCCCACTGGCCCAGGGGCCAGCGGTCGCCGCTGAGGAAATCGTACCATCCACCCGCAGCGCGTAGCGGCCCGGCGGCAAATCGGGTGGCAACCGTAGCTCGCGGACTTCCACAAACGCCTGGCCAGAGGTCCAGGTGTGGGCGGGCAGGGTGCCGTCCAGGGGCACGCCATCGGCCCTGGGCCAGCACCCGCCCTCCGCTATCGACCAGGTGGAGCAGCACGCTCAGGGAGTCCGGCCCACTGCCCAGGGCTTCCCAGTGCAGCAGAACGGGCCACGCCTCGCCAGACCAGGTTTCTGGCGGGCTAAGCGGGGCAAAGCCCAACAAGCGAACCTGTTCGGGCCAGGTGGGGGGCGGGTTGCAGCGGGGTATAGCCGGGTATATCCGAGGTGGGCAGCACCGTCAATTGCCCTTCAAACGCAGCGCCACAGTCCAGCAACCAGCGCCATTCGCCAGGCGCCAGCGGTTGTGTGATCACCAATTGCTCGTGCAGCGTTTCGGGGGCTGGGGTACGCGGGGCCGGATACTGGCCATTCAAGAATGGTTGCTCCAGGGTGAGGGCCTGGCCCTGGGTAGGTTGCAACAGGGCGCGCGTGGTCGTGGGCAGCGGTGCGTCCTCTGGCAATTCCAGGGGGCAGTGGAGCGCAAAAGGCAGCCCGGCGTAGACCTGGCGCGGATTCTCCAGCGGATAGCGGCGGGCGTAGACGGTCATCGGGCTGAAGCTGTCGCCGGGGGTGCTGAAGCCAGCCAGGGGGCGGAAATTGGCGCGGAACCAGGCTTGCTGCGTCAGTTCAACCCAGGTGTAGTAGCCAGTACCCACCACTAAATCCGGGCGAAACTTGGCCGCGGCGTAGCCATCCAGCGTAAAGTGCATCTGCGGGGTGATGAGCGCGGGGGAGTCCAGGGTGGGGCGGCGGGCGTAGTAGCCCATGATGCCGAGATCCCCTACCAAAAGGCGCGCGTCTGCCGGGGTCTGTTGGCGGATCCATGCCCCGATGAGCGGGTAGGTGTGAACGCGGCCCGGTGGCTCGGCGTAGCGCTCCAGGCTGCGCCCAATAGCCAGGGCCAGCGTCACGCCGACCAAGGCCAGCCCAGCCGCGATCAAGGCGCGGCGCGGCCAGTCGCGATGGTGCAGTGCTCGTGCCAAGCCGTCCCCGCCCAGGGCCGCCAGGATCGTCAGCGCGAACACCCAGGGGGTGTAATACCAGAAGGCCGTGGTGACTTGACCACTGTATAGCCCGCGCCATAGAGCAACCGCCCAGGCCCCAACGGACGCAGGGCCGGCATCCGCAAGGCGCGCCCTAGCCCCAGCGGCACCAGCACCAGCGCCGCCAGGCTCAGGGGGTTGTTGCCATAGAACGCCTGCCACCAGTCCTGGCCGTCAATCCACCAGCGTAGCCCCTGGAGGGTCGCTTGCTTGGCGCTGAAAGTCTGGGGGAGCGGCGTGCCAAAGTAGGCCCAGGCGAACAGGTACCATGGCGCAATCCCAGCCGCGTATAGAAGCCCCAGCCCCCAGGGCAAGCTGCGGATTTGCTGGCGCCAGGGCCGCGCGGCCTGTGCAGCGTGCAGCAGGCTTTCTGCTGCCGCGATGAGCCACAACGTGCCGCCCAGCACCACACCAT
>JAAUUD010000434.1 GCA_012031655.1 Anaerolineae bacterium
TGGCCAGCCTGGTCATTCCGGCTCGCCCGGTGTGGAGTTTGCCCGCCACCAGGCCAATTAGCTCTCCCAGGCGGCGCTCGACCGCCGTGTGAATATCTTCGTCGCCGGGCTGCGTGACGAAGGCATCTCCTTCGAACTCGGCCAGCACCGCCTCCAGGCCGCTTTGGATTTGCTCGGCTTCGGCTTCCGTTAAAATCCCGGCGCCCTCCAGGGCAGCCGCGTAGGCCACACTCCCCGCGATGTCCACCGCGTAGAACTGGATATCAAAAGGCAACGAATCGTTGAGTTGGCGTAAGCGGGCGTCTGCCCCGGCGGCAAAGCGCCCGCCCCAAAGTTGCGTCATGGCAGTCAGGCATCCTTTTCCCAGTGTTCATCCAGTTGGACGGGTTCCAGCGGGGCCGGTTGCCCCAGCAATTCCAGCGTGGCCAGCAGCACCCGTCGTTGTTGCGCGGCATCGTGCGGGCGGCCCAGGGTGGCGCCGCGCTCTAACCGGGTGAAAGTGGCGCGTGGCGGCAGCGAAAGGCGCGTCCGCCCGGCGTTCCAGCTGGTGAGCGTGGTAGTGATCCCGTTGATTTCCAAACCGCGAGCAAGCAGCCCCACGGACTGCGAACAGAGCGGTCAGGAAGGCACCAGCAAGGCCCCTGTGCCCCCTGCGCCTGCGCCTGGGCCAGGATAGCGGGCAAAAGTTCATCCTCTACACGGGCCGCATCCGGCAAATAGCCCGAAAAACTGACCACCATCGGCGCGAGTTTGCCAATTACCCCTGCTTGAACAAGCTGTTCCAGGTGGCGGAGCGGCACCAACACCTGCGGGTCTGCATTGACCGCAGCGTGATCATAATGCTCATGCGCATAGGCCAGGGCTGCAAAGTCCGTCTGGGCCGGGTAGAGGCGAAGCGTGTAATCCCCCAGCGGGTTAGCGGCGTCGAAGGGGTCTTGCTGGTCCTTGAGGTAGCTCCCGGCAGAAGTGATCAGCATCAATCGGCTCTGGCTCAGGTCGATGGCTGGCCCACTGATGGGCTGGTGATTGGTGGGCCTGGGGTAAATCTTCCAGTCCGTTTCACCCGTTTTCTGGAAGTGATCCAGCCAGACGGTGCGGTAGGTTTCTTCCCAGGCGGCCCGGTCTTCAATGATATGCATACAGTTGCACCCTTTCTAGGAACGATAATCCGCATTAATCCGTACGTATTCGTACCCCAGATCGCACGTCCAGACCGTGGCCTGCCCTGCCCCCTCGCCTAGCTTTAACTTTACTGAAATTTCGTGCGCAGCGAAAATATCAGCAGCGTCTGCTTCCAGATAGTGGGTGGGAGTGCCCTGCGCCAACACCTGCAACCCGGCTTCGGTGGTGCCTTCGCCGCCGTAATCAAACCACAGGCTGGCCTGGTCCTGGTCAAAGGGCACCCCAGCCGCCCGGCGGCCATCATAATGCGCCCCCCAATTGGCATCGGCACCGGCAAAGGCCGTCTTAACCAGCGGCGAGTTGGCGATGGACTTAGCAATTTGCCCGGCGGCCTCGTCGCTCGCTGCGCCTACCACCTCAATCGCGATGAACTTAGAAGCCCCTTCGCCATCGCGGACGATCTCGCGCGCCAGGAACTTACAGACCCGCAGCAGATTGGCCTCGAAAACCGCCAGCGGTTCATCCTGGCCAATGCGTACCCCGCTGTGCCCATTGGCCAGTGCCAGTACAGTATCACTGGTGCTGGTGTCGCCATCGACCGTAATGCGGTTGTAGGTCAGGTCGCCCACGCGGCGTAGCACCGCCTGAAGATCAGGCGCGGGGATGGCTGCATCCGTGACCAGCGTCGAAAGCATGGTGGCCATGTTCGGGGCGATCATGCCAGAGCCTTTGGCAACCCCCGCAATGCTGTAGCCATTGCAGCGCAGGCTGGCCATTTTGGGGCGGGTGTCGGTGGTCATAATGGCCAGCGCAGCGGTGTTCCAGCTTTTGCCATCGTTGCCCAGCGAATTAGCGGCGGCCTCGATGCCGCGCTCGATCTTGTGCATGGGCAACTGCATCCCGATGATGCCCGTCGACATCACCAGAACCTGTGTGGAGTCGCAGCCCAGCTGCGCCGCGACCAGTTCGGCCATGCGAGCGGTATTCTGCGCGCCTTGCTCCCCGGTGCACACATTGGCAATCTTGCTATTGACCACCACGGCCCGGATGCGCTCGCGATGCTCCGCCAGAATGCCTGTATCGTAGCGCACATGCGAGGACTTCACCTGGTTGGTGGTAAAAATCCCGGCGGCCTGGCAATCGCTGTCCGCCACGATGAGCGCCAGGTCCAGCGCGCCACGCGTCCGCAGGCCACAGTGCACCCCCACAGCGCGAAAGCCGCCCACCCCTTCGACGTGCGTTTGCAAATTGTTCTCGGTGGTTCTTGCCTGTGCCATGCGCCCTTAGTCCCGCTTGAACTTGGAATAATCCGGCTGGCGATAGCGCGACTGCCCGGTGCCATCAATGGAGATCAGCGCCTCGATTTTCTCTGCCAGGCCCCACAGGGTAATGAAGCCACCTGCGTCTTGCTGGTTATAGACGTCCATCTGCCCGAAAGAAGCGTAGTCCTCGCGGTAGAGGCTGAAGGGCGACCGCCGCCCGGTGATGGTAACGTTGCCTTTGTAAAGTTCCAGGCGCACTTCGCCCGTGATCGAGCGTTGCGTCACATCCACAAAAGCGTCCAGCGCCTCGCGCAGTTCGTTGAACCACTTGCCATCGTAGACCAGCTCCGCATAGCGCAGCCCCACGACTTGCTTGAAGTGCATCAGGTCTTTGGGCAGGCAGAGCGTTTCCAGGGCTTGATGAGCACGATACAGGATGGTGCCGCCGGGTGTTTCGTACACCCCATGCGACTTCATCCCCACCAGGCGATTTTCGACAATATCCACCCGCCCCACGCCATGTCTGCCGCCCAGGTGGTTTAGCTCCATGAACAACTCGACCGGGGGCAGCAACTGCCCATCCAGCGAAACCGGGAAGCCTTCCTTAAAGCCAATGATGATCGTTTCGGGATCATCCGGGGCGGTTTGCGGGCTGGTGGTGAGCTTGAACATGGATTCTTCGGGCGTGATCCAGGGGTTTTCCAGCGGACCGCCTTCGTGGCTCATGTGGAAGAAATTTTCATCGCGGCTGTAAATACTCTTGAGCGTGGCCGAAATCGGGACGTTGTGCTGCTGGGCATAGGCGATGGCATCTTCGCGGCTGCGGATAGTCCACTTAGGATCGCGCCATGGTGCGATAATCCGCAATTTGGGATTAAGTGCCATGACCGTCACATCAAAGCGCACTTGGTCGTTACCTTTGCCCGTTGCGCCATGTGCGACAGCTTGTGCA
>JAAUUD010000435.1 GCA_012031655.1 Anaerolineae bacterium
CCTCCCAACACCCACCTACACGGTGACACCCACAGAAACGCCCAGCCCCACGCCCACAGCCACGCTGGACCGGACCGCCACAGCAGCAGCGCGCGCCAGCGCAACCGCTCAGGTGGCCACCAGCACCGCCCAGGCATTGGTCAACTTTTTTGCCACCCGCCAGGCGATTACCCCCACGCTCGATATCCAGCAAGTGCTGGAGGCGTGCGACCGCCAATATGCGCTTCTGGAACCAGAAAACGTTTCTGTGGCGCCTTCTGTAAACCAGACGCACCCGCGTTTGATCCGTAATGGGCAGAACTGGACGCTGGAACTCGTTATCCAGAACACGGGGACCTGCGATTGGCCAGCCGGGGTGGTTTTTCTCTCGTTCGTGCGGGATGCCAACAGCGATGTGAGCGAGTTTGATGATAACTGCCTCTCGCAGGACCGCATCTTCCTGAACGAGAACTTCACACGCGGGGGGGTGGCCAACTATCGGATTGATGAACCGGTGCCGATTGGCGAGCAAGTAACCATCGAGATGGATGGTGTGGCTGCACAACGCTTTGGGTGCTACTTTAGCACCTGGGAGCTTCGTATTCCAGATTATGATCTATTTATTGGCGACCGCTTTGTGATCGCGCATAGTGTTTTTGGAGGGCGCTAGGTCAGCGGCGGCAGGCGCATCGCACGCTGGAGGTGCTTCCAGAGCACATCCAGTTGCGAGGTAAGGCTGTGGTCAGCATCCACCAGGTGCAGGATCACATTTTCATTATTGGCGGCAAACCGCACACTTTGACGATAGTCTACGGCCTGGTCCTGTTCGCCATGGATGATGGTCGTGGATACTTCCAGCGCAACCGCGTAGGGGTCGTATTGTTGCAGGTCCTCAAACAGCCCATAGTGCACGGCTTCGGGTTGGCCGGTGCCATAATGTGGGACGGTCCACCAGCCGTCTTTTTGCCAGTTTTGCATCCCTTCTGGGCCTAGTTGGCGTTGACGGTTGCCAGAGAAGTCGAAGGCTGGCGCCAACAGCAAAAGCCGTTCAACCTGTTGTGCTTCGGCCTGCATGTGCCGGTGCATAAAGTTGATGCCCACAGCCGCCCCCAGGCTGGAACCAATCAGGATCACGGACTGCGGGGCCACAGAAGCCACCGTCTCGCGGGTCTTCTCGACCATGGCGGTCATCGTCAGGTGGGTAAAACTCGGGGTGTTAAGGTCGGGCGCCAGCAGCTCAATTCCATACGCTGCCAGTTTCTTCGCAAAATAGCGCGCTTTGGCCGAACTTGGCGACGATGAAAAACCATGCAGATAAATCGGCACAAGGGTCATAACAGAAATCACCTTACAGACGCTCTGATTGCAAGCTAAGCCTACCGAAAAACGCGACACAATGCTAGAGTTGCGCCGCCATGGATACACTAATTTTACATACGCCTCGCTGGGTTTGGGTGACTTTGTGCCTGTGGGTGGGGGCATGGGCGGTGCTTTTCGGCGGTGTGGCCCGCGCAGTTTATCCCGATACGCTGTTGCTGCCGCTGGATGATGCCTACATTCATCTGCAATATGCACGGCAAATGGCCAGTGGCACCCCCTATGCTTATAACCCCGGTGACGCGGCCACTTCTGGCGCCACCAGCTTTGTCTATACGCCGCTGTTGGCGCTGGGCTATGGGCTGGGCTTCCGTGCGCTGGACCTGAGCATCTGGGCGGTGGGGCTGGGGTTGCTTTGTGTTCTGGCGAGCGCATGGCTGGTCTATCGCTCGGTGCGGTGGAGCGGGGGCGGGCTTGCCCTGAGCCTATTGATGGGGCTGGCGTTTGCCGCGAATGGCGTGTTTATCTGGTCTGCCTTTAGCGGGATGGAAACAGCGCTGGTGATGTGCATGACTCTGGCTGTGCTGGAGGCGTACCAGGCCAGGGCAGGGCGGCGGGCTGCACTGCTGGCTGGCCTGGCTGCGCTGGTGCGGCCCGAGTTGGCGTTGGTGGCGCTGAGTACAGCGCTGGCCTTGGCCTGGAACTGGCGGCATTCACCGCAACGTTGGCGCTGTCTGAGCTGGCCAACCCTGGCGGTGCTGGTGCAACCACTGGTCAATTGGGCGGTGACGGGCAGCACCTCCGCGAGCGGCAACCCAGGCCAAATCTCACCTTTATAACGTGACTTTGCCCTGGTTGGCACGCCTGGAGGCGGTGCTGGAAAACTGGGGCCAACTGTGGTGGGAGGTATTCAGCGGCGACCAGCGACTATCAGGCGGGGCTGGTGTGGGCAGCCGCTGGTCTGGTTGGGTGGGTGGGGCTGGGCCTGGGCCTGGTGCAAGGCTGGCGGCAACGCAGCCTGACGCCAGGGGTGCTGGTCTTGGTTTGGTTCGTGGGCCTGAGTGCCGCCATCGCCACCCTAGAGACAGCCTTCTGGCAGTTCAAGCGCTATCAGATGCCCCTGCTGGCGCTCTTCTTTCCGCTGGCGGGGTGGGGCCTGGCTGCGCTACAGCAGCGCTGGTCGCGTTGGCGGTTGGCTGACCTGCTGGGCGTGGGGCTGGTGCTGGTTTGTGCCCTCAGTGGTCTGCGCTTTGCCGGGATCTACGGGAATAATCTGGTGGTGTTGCGCGACCAACAACTGGCAATGGCGTTATGGGTCCGTGCGAACACGCCTGCCGAGACGCGCTTGGGGGTGCACGATGTGGGCGTTTTGCGCTACGCAGGCGAGCGCCCGGTTTTTGATGTGGTGGGCCTGACCACGCCTGGCTTAGCAGCGGCCTGGCGCCAGGGGCCGGGCACCCTTTACGAAGCGTTGCTGGCGCATCCTGACCGACCTGGCGCCTTTGCTATCTATCAGGATGTAGCCGGGCTGCCCATGCTGGCCGAGGCAGGGGTTTTTGAGCCTGAACGGGCGCGCTTTGCGGTGCCTCTCCCGGTGGATACAGTGGTTTCGGCTTCAGCAACCCAGGTCGTCAGCGGCGCTTCCTGGGCAGAAAGCCACAACCAACCCCTGCAACCAACCAGCCTGGCTTATCTGGCAGGGTTTACGCAACTTGAGGCGGTGAATGTGGCCCATCTGCCATCTGAGGATGCCGCTGATTACGGTTGGTGGAACGAGGCTGTGCCGCCGGGCTTTGCCAGCCAGGTTCAACGGCTCCCCTATATGGATTGCGGGTTGGGCTATTGTGTGTTTCGGGATGGGCTGCGCGTGCTTTCTGGCGGGGAGCGTTTTCGGTTGCCCCCCTGCCACCGGGCGCTACCCAATACCTGGTGATCGGGCGCTACCACGCGGCTCAGGGTGCCCACCTGGAGGTGGGCTGCGGCGCAGAGCGCCAGCTTTATAGCGTTCCAGAGGCTGCCGGGCGCTGGAGTGGAGGT
>JAAUUD010000031.1 GCA_012031655.1 Anaerolineae bacterium
CACGCAAAAGCGTAGCCGCTTTTAAGCTGCGCGAAGGCCGCGCCATCGGCACCATGGTCACCCTGCGCGGCGAGCGCATGTGGTCCTTCCTGGACCGCCTCATCAACCTGGCCCTGCCGCGTACGCGCGACTTCCGGGGCATCCCCGACCGCGGCTTTGATGGACGCGGCAACTTTACGCTGGGCCTACGCGAGCAGTTGATCTTCCCTGAAATTCAGTACGACAAGATCGACAAAGTGCGCGGGATGGAAATTAGTGTGGTGACCACCGCCAGGACGGACGAAGAGGCCCGTCGCCTGCTGAAGTTGATGAAGTTTCCGCTCAGGGAGAGCTAGAATGTCCAAGACGAGCATGTACGAGCGGGAGAAAAACCGCAAATATCAGGTGCGTGTGCGCAACCGCTGCCACTACATTGACCCCAACACCGGCAAAGCCTGCGGACGCCCGCGTGGCTACATCCGCCGCTTTGGGCTGTGCCGCATACACTTCCGGGAACTGGCCCTGCAGGGCAAAATCCCGGGTGTAGTGAAGTCTAGCTGGTAAGCGCGAAGGGAACCAAGCAATGCAAAGCGATCCGATTGCAGATATGTTGACCCGCGTGCGTAACGGCATGATGGCCCGCCAGCACGAAGTCACGATTCCGAAGTCCAAGATCAAGGTGGAAATCGCCCGCATCTTGCAAGAAGAAGGCTACATCGAAGGCTACGCGGTGATTGACGAGTTTCCGGGCAGCATCATCGTGCGCCTGAAGTACTTCGGCGCCCGCCGCCAGCGCCGCCCCGTGATCACCAACCTGAAGCGGGTGAGCAAACCCGGGCGCCGCATCTATGTTGGCAAAGACGAGATCCCCCGGGTGATGAGCGGGATGGGAATTGCCATCCTGACCACCAGCCAGGGCCTGATGACCGACCGCGAAGCCCGGCGCAAGCGCGTGGGCGGCGAGATTCTCTGTTACGTTTATTAGGCAACGGATCGCGTCTGGCGCGGTTGCCTCTGCCCCAGCCCGGGCAGGCAACCCTCCCTGGTTGGGCCAGGGGCAACCCGCCGCGTGATTACGGCCCAGAGCGAAGGAACCGAAAGAGCATGTCACGAGTAGGCAAAAAACCCATTCCCCTGCCGAGTGGCGTCAACATTGCCATCACAGGGACGGAAATCAGCGTGAAGGGTAAAAAGGGTGAGCTGCGGATGCGTGTTCACCCGGATATGTCGATCCGCCAGGAAGGGGAAGTGCTGCTGGTGGAGCGTCCTACGGATCAGCGCCACCATCGCGCCCTGCATGGCATGACGCGCGCCATCGTCAACAACATGGTGGTGGGCGTTTCGGAAGGCTACACGCGCACGCTACTCATCGAAGGCGTGGGCTACCGTGCAGAAGTGCGGGGCAAAGACCTGGTGCTCAACCTGGGCTACTCGCATGAAATTGTGGTGCCCCCGGCGACCGAGAACATGGCCTTTGAAGTGCCCAAGGAGTCCCGCGGCCAGGTGATCCACGTCACGGATATTGACAAGCAAGCGGTGGGCGAAATGGCCGCCTACATCCGCAAACAGCGTCCGCCGGAGCCCTACCTGGGCAAGGGTGTGCGCTACAAGAACGAGATCATCCGCCGCAAAGAAGGTAAGTCAGGAAGGGTAAATAAGCGATGCCGCGAGTTAGCCGTGAACAACAGCGCAAGCGCCGTCATCGTCGCCTGCGCGCCAAGCTGGCGGGCACCGCGGCCCGCCCACGCCTGAATGTGTATCGTAGCCTGGAGCACATCTACGCCCAGGTGGTGAACGACGAAGTAGGCAATACCCTGGTGGCGGCCTCCACCATCGACCCCGAAGTGGCGCCGCTCATCGAGGGCAAGACCAAAACCGAAGCCGCGCAGGCCGTGGGGCGCGTGGTGGCCGAACGGGCCAAAGCCGTGGGCATCTCTCAGGTGGTGTTCGACCGGGGCGGGTTTCAGTATCATGGCCGTGTGAAGGCGCTGGCCGACAGCGCGCGCGAAGCCGGACTTGAGTTTAAGGCAAGGGTGCAATGGGCAGACGACAACAAGACAACTCGCGCCGTCGGCGTGAAGATGAAAATCGGGAAGAGCTTGACGAGCGCGTAATTGATATTGCGCGCGTTGCCAAGGTGGTCAAGGGTGGGCGCCGCTTCGCCTTCCGAACCGTGGTGGTTGTGGGCGACAACCAGGGGCGCATCGGGATTGGCGTGGGCAAGTCACGCGCGGTGCCGGATAGCATCCGCAAGGGCACAGAAAAAGCCCGCCGGAACATGCTGGAAGTCTCGCTGGCGGGCAACACCATCCCGCATGAGGTCGAAGGCCGCTGCGGTGGGGCACGGGTGTTCCTGAAGCCAGCCGCGCCCGGGACCGGCGTCATCGCCGGGGGTGCGGTGCGCCAGGTGCTGGAAGCCGTGGGTGTCCGCGATATTTTGAGCAAGAGCAAGGGCAGCAACAACATCCTGAATGTGACGTTTGCGACCATTGACGCGCTCCAACAGCTGATGCAGGTGCGGACGCTGGCCCAGATGCGCGGCAAGGAAGAGCGCGACGTGCTGCCCTTCTGGGAACGCCGGGGGATGAACAACAATGGCTGAGCAAAAAACCATCCGGGTCACGCTCACGCGCAGCCCGATTGGGACGCTGAAGAGCCATAAAGAGACCGTGCGGCGCCTGGGCTTGCGGCGCATGCACCAGACGGTTGAACACCAGGACACCCCCACCATTCGGGGGATGATTGCCAAAGTGAACCATCTAGTCACTGTGGAAGAGAAGTCATCATGAAGTTAAGCGAACTAAGGCCAGACGACGGCTCGCGCCGCCGCAAGCGCCGGGTTGGGCGCGGGATCTCCGCCGGGCAGGGCAAGACTGCCGGGCGCGGGACCAAAGGCACAGGTGCGCGCCGGGGTGGTGGCAAGGCTGCCTACTTCGAAGGGGGCCAGTTGCCCCTGGTGCGCCGTTTGCCCTTCAAGCGCGGGTTTACGAACGTGTTTCGCATTGAGCACCAGGAAGTCAACCTGGATGCTCTGCAAAAGCACTTCCCGCAGGGGGGCGAAGTCACCCCGGCAGACCTGCAAGCCAAGGGGCTGATCCGCGATGCCAATGAGCCTATCGTGATCCTGGGGCGGGGCGAAGTGAACACCAAGTTCACGCTGCATGCCCATCGCATCAGCCAGAGCGCGCGCACCAAAATCGAAGCCGCAGGTGGCAGTGTGCAAGCGCTGGAATACCTGCTCACCGGCGCCAAGGCAACCATCAAGCGGCCCAAGAAGGCAGAAATCGAAGCCCTGCGCGCTGCTCAGGCAGGCCAAATGGCTACCCCGAAAGCGCCCGACGCCGAGTAACAAGGAGTTGAGTGATGCTAGAAGCAGTTCAGAACGCGCTACGTCTGCCGGACCTGCGGCGCAAGATCACCTTCACCATCATGATCCTGGTGATCTACCAATTTGCGGCGCATGTGTCTGTGCCTGGCGTGGACCGCGACCTGCTCAATGACCTGTTCGAGAACAGCGAAGGCGGCTTCCTGGAGGTGCTCAACCTGCTCTCTGGCGGGGCGGTGCGGAACTTCAGCATCATTGCGAACGGGGTGTATCCCTACATCACCGCGTCGATCATTTTGCAGCTGTTGATCCCGATCATCCCGCGCTTGCAGGCCATCGCCAAAGAGCCAGGTGGCCAGCAGAAGATTCAGCAATACACCTACTACCTGGCCATCCCGATGGCCATGCTTCAGTCGGTGGGGCAGATCAACATCTTTCAGTCGCAGATCACCGGCGGCACGCTCATCCCCGGCTTTGGGGATGATCTGCTGGTCACTGTTTCGGTTATCGCCACGATGACCGCCGGGACGATGTTTGCCATCTGGTTAGGCGAGCAGATCAGCCAAATGGGCATCGGGAACGGTATTTCGATCATCATCTTCGCGGGCATCGTCGCCGGGGCACCCAGCGGCCTTTCGACCTTGCTGCAAACGCGCTTCCTGTTCAATCTCCTGGCGTTTGTGGCCATCACCATCATCACCGTCGTGGTGATCGTCTACCTGAACGAGGGGACGCGCCGCATCCCGGTGCAGTATGGCAAGCGGGTGCGCGGGCGCAAGATGTTCGGCGGCTACAGCCAGGTGATCCCCCTGCGTGTGAACATGGCCGGGATGATCCCGCTGATCTTTGCCCAGTCCATCATCACCTTCCCGGCCATCCTGGTGAGCTTCCTGCCCTCCGGCAGCGTAACCACCTGGATTCAGGATAACCTGGGGGGGAGTAGTGGGTTCTGGTACTGGTCGCTGTACTTCTTGCTGGTGGTTGGCTTCACCTACTTCTACACCGATGTGATGATGCAGAACCAGAACCTGGCGGAAAACCTGCAACGCAACGGCGGGTTCATCCCCGGGATCCGCCCAGGCAGGCGCACTCAGGACTACATCAACGGCATTGTGCGGCGTATTACGCTGGTGGGCGCGTTGGTGCTGGGTTTTGTGGCCATCCTGCCGGGCTTCATGCAGATCATCATCGGGGTGGCCTATGGGTCCGCCGCCGCGCAGAGTTTCACGCAAAATCCGGCCAACGTGATCGGCCCTTCGGGCTTGATCATCGTTGTTGGCGTGGTGATTGACACCATGCGCCAGCTCGAAGCCCAGTTGATGATGCGCAACTATCGCGGCTTTTTGAACTAAGCCCGGCTGGGTAACAAGCGCAGTTCTTCAGGCAAGGGAGTGTGTGTTCCCTTGCCTGAGCCTATTTATGCGAGGTATGAGGAGCAAATAAATGGGGATTTTCATCATTTTAATGGGCGTGCAGGGCGCAGGCAAAGGAACACAAGCCCGCCTGCTGTCTGAAAAATACGGGATCCCGCAGGTGTCTACCGGGGACCTCTTCCGCGCGATGAAGACGCAAGACACCCCTCTGGCGCGGGAAGTCCAGGAAATTATGAAACGTGGAGAACTGATCTCGGATGAGCTGACCAACCGCATTGTGCGGGAACGCCTGGCGCAAGACGATGCGCAAGCCGGGGCCATTCTGGATGGGTATCCACGCAGCCAGGGCCAGGCCCAAGCGCTGGATGCCATGCTCAGGGAGCGTGGCCAGCAGGTGAAGCTGGTTGCGCTGCTGGAGTTGGACCGCCACCTGGCTATTATGCGAGCCGAAGGGCGGCGCTTTTCCCTGGATAAAGAACGGACCTATAATATTTACTTCAACCCACCGCAATATCGCGTGGCAGGGGTCTGGCTAGATGATAAGACCAAAGAACCCCTCATCCAGCGCGAAGATGATTACCGCGATGCAGTCGTGCGGCGTATTGATGTGTACTTTGAAACCACACGCCCACTCATCGACTTCTACCAGGCCCAGGGCAAACTGGTGCATGTGAACGCCAATCAGTCTATCGAGGCTGTCAGCGAAGCGTTGATCCAAGCCGTTGAGCAACATCGCTAAGGCTGACGATGATCATCCTGAAGAACGCTGCCCAGATTCAGGCCATGCGCGAAGCCGGGCGCATCGTGGCGCGTGCCCTGGAGGCCACCCGCGAGGCTATTCGGCCCGGGGTGAGCACCTGGGAGCTGGATCGCATTGCGGCGCGGGTCTTTGAACAACACCAGGCCAGGCCCGCCTTTCTGGGGTATCCCTCCGGCAGCAGCAATCCCTTCCCCGCGACCATCACCGCCAGCATCAACGATGAAATCCTACACGGGATTCCCTCCAAAACGCGCATCCTGAAAGAAGGCGACATAGTTTCCATTGATACAGGCTGCCATTATCAGGGCTTTGTGGGCGACTCTGCCTACACGATGGGGGTAGGGCGCATCAGCAGCGAGGCTCAGCGCTTGCTCGAGGTGACAGAACGCGCGCTCTATGTGGGCATTGAGGCAGCACGTCCCGGCCATGAAACCCGCGACATCGCCCGCGCAGTGCAGCATTTTGTGGAAAGCCACGGTTTTAACGTGATTCGAGGCTATGCCGGGCACGGCGTGGGGCGCGAGATGCACGAAGACCCGGAAGTCCCGGTCTATTGGCCGGGGCCGCTAGAGTGGGTACGCCTGCGCAAATACTACCGTAGCGCGCCCCTACGCCCGGGCATGACCTTTGCCATCGAGCCGATGGTAAGCGCCGGGCACCCCGCCACCGCTGAGTTAGATGATGAATGGACGGTCGTCATGGTGGACCAGGCGCTTAGCGCCCACTTTGAACATACCCTTGCCATTCTGGAGGGGGAGCCTCTTATCCTCACGCAACTCTGAGCAGCACGCAAATCGCCTCTGGACAGCGCTGCCGTTCTCTGCTATTCTTTTGTGCCGCACATACGATGTGTGCACTGTCGTCTATTCGACAACCTAACGCGAAGCAAAAACCAAAAACCCAGGATTGTTCTATGGCACGTATTGAAGGTGTCGACCTCCCGCGCAATAAGCGGTTGTGATCGGTCTTACATATATTTTCGGGATTGGCCCCACGCGCAGCCACCAGATTCTGGAAAAGACGGGAGTGAATCCGTCAACGCGTGTGCGTGACCTGACAGAAGCGGAAGTCTCCAAACTGCGTGATGCAGTGGGTGAATATCGCGTGGAAGGCGAGCTGAAGCGCGAAGTTGACCTAAACATCAAGCGCCTGGTGGACATCGGCAGCTACCGTGGGTTGCGTCATCGGCGTAGCCTACCCACGCGTGGGCAGCGCACCCGTACCAATGCCCGCACCAAGCGTGGCCCCAAGAAAACCGTACCAGGGCGTGGGCGCCGCCGTGGGATGAAGAAGAAGTAGGCCCGCGCGCCTTCGTTCGTAGACCCGTTCAAGATCAAAATTCCTGGGCAAGCACCGCAACCGTGGCCGCCAGGGAATTTTTTGTGTAAGTACAGGAGGAGCACATGGGACGTCGACAGAAAGCCGGTGGGGCTGGACGGCGCGCGGCCACTCGCAAGGTCAAGAAGAACATCCCTTACGGGCAGGCGCACATCTTCGCCACCTTTAACAACACCATTGTTTCCATGACAGACCAGCAGGGCAACGTGATTGCCTGGGCCAGCGCAGGAACCTCTGGCTTTAAGGGTAGCCGCAAAAGTACCCCCTACGCCGCGCGCCTGGCTGGTCAGCAAGCCGCCGAAGCCGCCCAGGAACACGGGATGCAAGGAGGTGGATGTTTTTGTGAAGGGGCCTGGCCCAGGGCGCGAATCCGCTATTCGGGCGGTGCAAGCCAGCGGCCTGAAGGTGCGTTCGATCACGGACGAAACCCCCATCCCGCACAATGGGGTGCGCCCCCCCAAGAAGCGCCGCGTCTAATTCAGCAGGAGGTGCTGTGTGTCTTTGACCAATATGGTCTTACCCAAAATCGACCGGGATGCCGTCACACGTAATTATGGACGGTTTATCATCAGCCCGCTGGAGCGCGGCTTTGGCACCACCGTAGGCGTGGCCCTGCGGCGCGTGTTGCTCTCGTCTCTGCCTGGTGCGGCGGTCACTTCGATCCGTGTTTCGAACGTGCATCATGAATTTTCCGCCATCCCGGATGTGCGGGAGGACATGACACAGCTTATCCTGCAAATCAAGCAACTGCGTGTAAAGCTTTATGATGGCATTGAGTCTACCCGCCTGCACTTGGATGTGCGCGGCGCGGCGACGGTCACGGCTGGGGATATTCAGGCCCCGCCCGAAGTTGAGATCATCAACCCAGACCTCTACCTGTTCACCGTGGACTCGCCCGAAGCCCAGCTCGAAATCGAGATGACCGTGCAAAGCGGGCGTGGGTTTTCGCCCTCGGATGACCGGGGCCGACTGCCGATTGGCGAGCTGCCCGTAGACGCCATCTTTAGCCCCATTCGCCGCGTGAACTTTGACGTGGAACGGGCGCGCGTTGGCCAGAAAACCAACTATGACAAGCTCATCCTGGAAATCTGGACCGATGGCACCATCCGCCCGGAAGAAGCGGTGAGCACGGCGGCGCAAATCCTGCTACAACACCTGTTTATCATCGGCAACATCGACCCCAAGACCTTCGAGAACGAAGCCGCCGAAGCCCAACCCGAGCCGGATCAGGAAATCGACGGCAAGCGCTCTTCCGAACTCTACGAAATCCTCATCGAGCAACTGGACCTGAGCGTGCGCGTGTTTAACTCGCTCAAGCGCACCGGCATCACGAATGTGGGCGAAGTGCTGGAAATGCTGGAACGCGGCCCGGATGCCATGCTAGCGATCCGCAACTTTGGGGAAAAATCGCTGGATGAACTGGTGGTCAAGCTCAAAGAAAAGAACTACCTGCCGCCAGATATGGAATATCGGCGCAGCGAAAGCACCGCCACCAACTAAGCAAGGAAGATAGGGAAAGTAGACGATGCGACACCGCGTAGCTGGCAAAAAACTGGGTCGGGATCACGACCACCGCAAAGCGCTGCGCCGCAACCTGATGGCCGATCTCATCCAGCACGAAGAGATCATCACCACCGAGGCCAAGGCCCAGGCGATTCGTTCGGAAGTGGAACGCCTCATCACCAAGGCCAAGCGTTCTCTGGCGCAGGAAGACGCCACCCGTGCGGTGCATGCGCGGCGCGTGGTGCTGGCACGCCTGGGCAACAAGCGCGACATCATGCTGAAGGTCTTTGATGACCTGGCCGAGCGCTATAAGGAGCGCCCCGGCGGCTACACGCGCCGCTATAAGCTTGGCGAGCGCAAAGGCGACAACGCCCGTATGGTCCTGCTGCAACTCATCCCGGAGGATGAGAACTAAGCGCTATCGGGGCATCCTGGCGTATGAGGGCACGCGCTACGCGGGTTTTCAGCGTCAGGCGAACGCGCACACCATCCAGGCGGCGCTAGAAGGCGCCCTGGAGAAGGTCACCCAAGCCCCAACACGGGTGCTAGGCGCGGGCCGCACGGATGCCGGGGTCCATGCAAGCGGCCAAGTGATTGCCTTTGATGCAGCATGGCGTCATCCGGTAGAAGCACTCTGGCGCGCAACCAACGCCATGTTGCGCCGGACATCGCGCTCCAAAGCCTGCGCGAGGCGGCGCCAGACTTTCACCCGCGCTATGATGCGCACAGCCGGGCTTACCTGTATCGGCTGTACGCGGCGGGCACGCGGGACCCACTGCAAGATCGCTTTGCGTGGCACATTGGCACCGAGCGCTGGACCAGGATGCGGTGGCGTGTTGTACCGAATTGCTGGTTGGCACCCACGACTTTGCCACGTTTGGGCAGCCCACACAGGGTGAGGTCACGGTGCGGACCCTCTATCGGGCGCAATTGGCAGAGGTTAGCCCGGGTGTTTATCACCTGGACTTGCAAGCCAACGGGTTTTTGCGGCATATGGTACGCCGCCTAACAGCGCTCTTGGTGGAAGTTGGACAGGGGCGCCAGACGCCCCAGGAATTCGAAGCGCGCTTTCGCGCAGCAGACCTGAGCCTGGCCGGGGTGTTAGCCCCGCCTCAGGGGTTAATCTTAGTGAATGTGCAGTATCTACCGGAGAAAGACTGATGCGAATTAAAACCTGGACCCCCAAAGAAGCCGAGATCGAGCGGCAGTGGTGGGTGGTGGATGCAGATGGGCAAACCCTGGGGCGCCTGGCCAGCCAGATTGCTCACATCCTGAAGGGCAAGCACAAGCCCAGCTACGCCCCCCACATGGACGTTGGTGATTTCGTGATCGTCATCAATTGCGAGAAAATCCACGTCACCGGCAACCGCATGAACGACAAAATGTACTACCGTCACTCGGGCTACCCCGGTGGCCTGCGCGAGACCTCCCTGCGCGACCAGTTGGCGCGCTTCCCGGAGCGCGTCATCGAACTTGCCGTGAAAGGGATGCTGCCCAAGAACCGCCTGGGCCGCCAGATGTACCGCAAGCTGAAGGTATACGCCGGGCCAAACCACCCGCACGAAGCACAACAGCCCGAAAAGCTGGAGTTAGAAGGCTAGATAGACCATGGCAAATCGTTATTTTGAAGGTGTAGGCCGTCGTAAGGAAGCCAGTGCCCGCGTTCGCCTGCACACGGGCGGCACCGGGAACATGACCATCAACGACAAACCTGCCGAGGAATACCTCTCGCAGTTCCGCGCCCAGGATGAAATTATGCGTCCGCTGGAACTGGTGGGCCAACCCCGCGCTTATGATGTTACCATCAAGGTGCAGGGGGGCGGCGTGAATGGTCAGATTGAGGCGATGCGCCTGGGTGTGGCACGTGCTCTGCTGGAGATTGACGAGGAACAATTCCGCCCGATGCTGCGCCAGGCGGGCTTGCTCACGCGGGACCCCCGCACCAAGGAACGCAAGAAGCCCGGCCTCAAGCGCGCCCGCAAGGCCCCGACCTACACCAAGCGCTAAAGCGCCTGGCCAGTCGGCAAAACGCTACCCTTCAGGGGCGCGGCGGCAGCTTCGCCCCTTTTAAATTTCATAAACCGTATAGTCGACCGCCAGTTCCACCGGGCCGTCAAAGGTCTGCCGGGCTTCTGGGACAAGGGTCGTAGGGTCTGCATCCCAAACCTGATAGTGCACCAGCACCAGCTTCTTAGCCCTGGCCTCGGTTGCGATTTCGCCCGCCTGGGCCGCGCTGGAATGCCCCATCCCTGGCCCGCCGCCTCGTGCACCAGCAAATCTGCATCGCGCCCAATCGCAATACAGTTCGGCACAGGCTCGGTATCGCAGGAGTAGCCAATCACCTTCCCGGAAGACTTCACCTCAATCCGTAACCCGACCGTCGGGATGTAGTGCTTGACGGGAAACGCCGTAATGCGAAAATCCTGGTTGTCAAGCACCAGCACATCGGGGCGTTCGGGCAGGCGATGGAAGGCTACCGGGAAGAATTTTGGCCATGTATCCCACGAAAACGCCAGCATCATATCTTCTGTGCGTTCCAGGCAATGGTGCAGACCATAAACGCGCAGGGGGGCTTTGCGGCCAATCAGCCACATGTGCATCAGGAAAATGGGCACACCGGCTACATGATCCGGGTGGAAATGCGTCAGGATCATATCCGTCAGGCGCTCGTAGTGGATGCCAAAACGCTTGAGTTTGACCACCGGATTTGAACCACAGTCGATCAGCACCACGCTGTTCTCGCCTTCGAGCAACAGGTGGGTGTTATCGTGGTGTTCGTCGGACACTGCCGCCGCCGAACCGAGGACTATTAATCGCGCCACGAGTTTTGCGTCCTTAGCCGTTAACTAAAAAGTGGTAAGTATCCATTCTACTACACGTGGCGTAAGCTGCACCTCCAGGATGGCCGCCAGCACCAGCATGGGGAACACCACGCCAACGCCAATCTTGATCACATCCGCCAGGGCCCGTAGCCAGGCCTCCCCCACCGTCATGCCATCCGGCGGATTGGTAACCACCGCCCCCAGGCGCAAGGCCGCCGCCCCGGCCAGCATAATCGCGGGGATTTCCACCACCCCATGCGGCAGAACAGCCAGCACAAAAGGCAAGGGGTTGAGGTTATTGGCCGCGATGTTCCCGAAGATGTAGCCCAGGATGCCAAAGGGCAGCGTGGTGATCACTAGCCCAAGCACCCCAAACGAGAACACCGCCAGCAGGGTCGCCAGGAGCAACACACGCACATTCTGACCAATGATCCACAGGATGTAGGTGGGGTTAGATTGCCCGATTTCGAAGATTTCGCGCAGGTTATCCAGCACGGTTTCGTCCGAAAGCTCGGTTTCTAGCGGCAGCGTAAAGCGTGTGCTGAGCGTCCAACCCCCGATGAACATCACCAACGCAGTGAGCAGGTAAATGGTGGAGGGCATCCGCAACGCCTTCAGGGTGGGGATGACGCTCAGCCGATACCAGGCGACCGGGCGAAACCCACCCACGCCGCCGGTAAGCTGGCTCCAGAACACGCGCCAGGCCCAGCGCAGGTTTAGCGCATCAATGGCGCGCCCCAGCAATTCTTCCCGATTAAAAATACGGGTGCCAGTCCGCATCAAGATCACGATCACCACCGCCAGGCCAGCCATAATCCACCATAGCACAAAGCGCATGTCCGGCTGGATCATGATCAGGCTCTCGGCGATCACCAACAAGGACATGGGAATGATCACGAAGCTGGCCAGCAAGTTGGCCGCCCGGGTAGAAGTGGTCTGGCTGGAGATCACCACCGCACCCGTGACCATCACGACCGCCTGAATAGTGGTGAGCAGGAAAATCTGAAGGATGAGGATAGGCTCGGGCCGCCACTGTTGCGGGCCAAAGATTTGCCCGGCCAGGTAGAGCGTGATGCCCAGGTATCCTGCCGAGAGGGGCGGCAGGATGGAAGAAAACACCTTGCCCAGGTATAGCTCTACGTTGGTGAGGGGGGTCGAAAGCAGCGGCTCCAGGCTCAGGCGCTCTTTTTCGCCCACAAATGTTTCGAGGGCGATCACCAGGGAAATTGAGACCGGGAAGAACCCCACCAGCATCGGCATCAGGGGCAGAAAAGCGTCCACAAAGCCAGAGGTGTCTGCTTCACCGTAGCGCTCAAAGAGCCCCACGAAGAGGCCGCTGGCAAAGTTCGCCAGCAAGGGGAACACCAGGGTCAGCAGGAAGATCGGCGCCACAATGCGCCAATCCCGAAAAGCTATCAAATGACCTCGCGCCGCGTAATGATTAGCGCATTGCGTAATGTTTCCAGCGGGGGGTGGTCCATCCCCCAGCGTTCGGCCAACTGACGGTTGAGCGAGGTTGGCTCCGGCGGGGGCGATGCCTTGTCCAGGGTGGTCATGCGGGGGTGGCCTCCTGCGCGCGCTCGTCTTTTTCGTCTTCCTCTACAATCTTCAGGTAAACATCTTCCAGCGTCCGAGAGCGTTGGCTGAGGGTCACCACATCCACGCCCTGGTCCAGAACGCGCCGCAGGACCATCGGGTTGGTGCGGGCTGGGTCTGGCGCAATAAAGTCCAGCCAATCCTCCCCATGTTCGCGCACCTCCACAACTTCGCGCAGGCTTTCGGCCAGGCCATTGGCCCACCCGGCGGTCTGCAAGCGCATCATCGGCGGCCCGACGAACTCCTGTGCCAACTCTTCGAAAGTCCCCTGGGCAATAATGCGCCCGCGCCGGATGATGGCGATGCGGTCCGCCAGCAGCGAAGCTTCGGGCAAGTTGTGCGTGGTGAGGACCACCGTACGCTTATCGCGCCGCAACTCCAGAATGGCATCGCGGACCTGTTTGGCGCTTTGTGGATCCATGGCGCTGGTGGGTTCGTCCAGCAGCAGCACAGGCGGGTCGTGCAACATGGCACGCACCAACGCCAGCTTTTGCTTCATGCCTTTGGAGTATTCGCCCAGGCGCTTGCCCAGGGCATCTTCCAGCCCAAAACGCCGCATCAGGCCCAGCGCACGCTCGCGGCGCAGCTCCCGTGGCAACTGGTAAATGCGGCCAAAGAAATCCAGGTAATCCAGGCCGCGCATGCGGGTGTATAGGCCATGTTGCTCTGTGAGCACGCCCACGCTGGCGCGGACCTGCCCGGGTTGCTTCACGACATCGTAGCCCGCCAGGCGTGCCCAGCCCGAAGTTGGCGTGAGGATCGAGGTCAGCATGCGCACTGTGGTCGTTTTCCCGGCGCCATTGGGGCCCAACACGGCCAGCACAGTCCCGGGTTCCACAAAAAGCGAAATGCGGTCCACCGCCAGAAAAGCATCAAAGTATTTGGTTAGGTTTTCTGCTTCGATCATCGCCGCCCCATCGCTAAACGCTTCCTTCTGGATTGTAAAGCGAGTGAGGCAGAACTGCCTAGTTTGGGATGTGAATTTTCCTTCATGGGGGTGGCTGGCCCCTTGACCACCTGCTTGACAGCCGCCCGCCCTGGTGTTACTCTTTCGGTCAACAGCACAACAGCGATGAACCGCACAAGTAGAGCCTGGCTCGTCTGTCTCAGAGAGTTCTCACCACGGCTGCGAGGGGAACACAACACCAGGTTTGAATGGCGCGGGGAGCTGCGCGGAGGCAATGCCGCGCCGGAGCCGCCCGTTAGCGCGCAGTGAGTGAGGTCGCCCCATGGCGGCCTAATCCAGGTGGCACCACGGAAGCCCCCTTTCGTCCTGGCGTTGACGAGGGGGCTTTATGCATTTTGTGGGATGAAATCATACATACGCTTAAGGAGGCGGAGGAAGCAGCCATGGGGATACAAGCGGCCCTCCATAAGGTTTCGCGGCGCGAGGACCTGACCTACGAAGAAGCACAGGCCGCCATGCACGAGATCATGCAGGGGGCGGCCACCCCCGCGCAAATCGGCGCCTATCTAATGGGCCTGCGCCTGAAGGGAGAAACCGTCTCTGAGATTGCCGGGAGCGCCAAGCTATGCGCGCTGCTGCGTATCCCGCGCCGGTCAAGGCCGCCGGAGCTATTGACACCTGCGGCACGGGCGGCGATGGTGCCCAGACCTTCAATATCTCGACTACGGTCGCCTTTGTGGTGGCTGGAACGGGCGTGCCAGTGGCCAAGCATGGCAACCGAGGTGTTTCGAGCCAATCTGGGTCAGCGGATGTGCTGCGCGAGCTGGGCGTGAACCTGGACCTGACCCCCGAACAAGCCGCCCAATGTGTGGATGAAGTAGGCATTGGCTTTCTGTTTGCGCCGACCTTTCACCCCGCCATGAAGCACGCCATCGGCCCGCGCCGCGAGATGGGCATCCGCACCATTTTTAACGTGTTGGGGCCGCTCACCAACCCTGCCAGCGCCCGGCGGCAACTGATGGGCGTCTATGATCCTGGCCTCACAGAGCCGCTCGCCCAGGTCTTGCTTCAGCTGGGTTCAGAATGTGCGCTGGTGGTGCATGGGGCGCATGGTCTCGATGAACTCAGCACCACAGGGACCAACATCATCAGCGAAGTGCGCGATGGCGACGTACTCACCTACGAGCTGGACCCCGAAGTGCTGGGGCTAGAACCCGCCTCGGTGGAGGATTTGCGCGGCGGCACGCCAGCGGATAATGCAGCCATCACCCGGCGTATCCTCAGTGGGCAGGGCACCCGTGCCCAGCAGGACATTGTGCTGTTCAATGCCGGGGCGGCGTTGCTGGTGGCGGATAAGGTCACGGACCTTACAGCGGGGATCCAGTATGCTGCTGAGGCGATTGACAGCGGCGCGGCGCTGGCCAAACTCGAGGCCCTGGCGCGCTTTTCGCAGGAGGTCACCCCATGAGTCGCATAGCGGGCCTGGTCCAGACCGGCACCATCCTGGATCGCATCATAGCCCATAAGCGGGATGAAGTGGCCGCTGCACAGGCGCAGGTGCCCCTGGCGGACCTGCAAGCGCAACTGAGCAACCTGCCCTCACCCCGCGATTTTCGGGTAGCCCTCCAGCGGGAGCAGATCGCCCTCATTGCTGAGGTCAAGCATGCGTCGCCCTCCAAAGGAGTGCTGATTGAAGATTTCGAGCCGGTTGCACTGGCGCGCTTCTATGCAGAACACGGCACCGCTGCCATTTCCATCCTCACCGACGAACAGTTCTTCCAGGGCCATCTGGATCATCTGCGCGCTATTCGTGAGGTGGTGGAGCTGCCGCTGCTGCGTAAAGACTTCACCATTGACCCCTATCAACTCTACGAGGCCCGCGCCGCTGGGGCAGACGCCATTTTGCTGATCGTGGCGGCGTTGGAAGATGCCTTGCTGGCCGACCTGCACGGGCTGGCAACAGAACTGGGCCTGGCGGCGCTGGTCGAGGTCCACAGTGCCGCAGAAATGGCCCGCGCCCTGGCGTTGCCAGCGCCGCTGATCGGCATCAATAACCGCAACCTGCACGATTTTTCTGTGGACCTGGGCATCACGCGGGGCCTGGCCCAGCACGTCCCACCCAGCGTGACCCTGGTTGGCGAAAGCGGCATCCGCACAGCGGATGATGTGCGCGCGCTGGGCCGTGTGGATGCCATCCTGGTGGGCGAAACCATCGTGCGGGCCACGGACCGCACCGCCGTGATGCAGGCACTGAGCAGCGTGCCCAGCACCCGGCAGGAGGTCCTATGACCTACATCAAAATCTGCGGCATCACCAACATTGATGATGCGCGGGTGGTGGTGGAAGCCGGAGCGCACTATCTGGGCTTCATCTTTTATGCACCCAGCCCGCGCAGCATCACCCCAGAAAGCGCACAAAGCATCGTCAATCTGCTGCGCGTGGAATATGAAGATGATGCGTTGCCGCTTTTCATTGGGGTGTTTGTGAATGAGCCGGTCCCGGTGATCAAGGAAATTGGCGCCTTTGTGAAGCTGCACGGATTTCAGCTGAGCGGGGATGAACCCCCCGCCACCCTGGAACGGCTCGAAGGGCGCGCCTACAAAGCCTTGCGTCCCCCCCACCCCGGCGGACCTTGTTGTACAAATGCAGGCCTATGCCAGCAGTTTGCCCACCCTGGGCAGCTTACCCGATTGGTTGGTGGATGCGTACCATCCTCAGCAGTATGGTGGGACGGGTCTACCCGCAGATGCAGACGTGTTGGCAGAGGCCATGCGCCTTTCTGGCCGTGTGATGCTGGCAGGCGGCCTGACGCCGCAAAATGTGGGGGCAGCTATTGCCCGCTATCGCCCCTGGGCCGTGGATGTGGCGAGCGGGGTTGAGCAGGCAAAAGGCAAAAAGGACCCCACCCAAATCTGGGCCTTTGTGGAGTCGGTTCAAGCAATGGATCAACAGTTGGGAGGGTAGTGGTATGGTTATGTCGATTCCGGATGAACGTGGGTATTACGGGGCTTTTGGGGGGCGCTTTGTGCCCGAAACCATCATCCCCGCTCTGGAAGAACTCACCGAAGCCTACGCCGAATTCAAGAGCCAGGCCAGTTTTCAGGCGGAGTTGGCCCACCTGCACCAGACCTACACGGGGCGTCCGACGCCACTCAGCCATGCGGCGCGGCTGAGTGCCCATCTGGGCGGCGCCCAAATCTACCTGAAGCGCGAAGACCTGGCCCACAGCGGCGCCCACAAGATCAACAACGCGCTGGGACAGGCGCTCATGGCCCAAAAAATGGGCAAGCGCCGCATCATCGCGGAAACAGGCGCCGGGCAGCATGGGGTGGCCACCGCCACCGCCTGCGCGCTGCTGGGCCTGGAGTGCGTGGTCTATATGGGTAGTGTGGACATGGCTCGCCAGCAACCCAATGTCTTTCGGATGCGCTTGCTGGGTGCGGAAGTCCGCCCGGTGGAGTCTGGGAGCCGTACCCTGAAGGACGCCATCAACGAAGCCATGCGGGACTGGGTAACCAACGTCAACACCACTTTTTACCTGCTGGGGTCGGCGCTGGGTCCCCACCCCTACCCCCTGGTGGTGCGCGATTTTCAAGCCATCATTGGGCAGGAGGCGCGCCAGCAAATTCTGGAGCGGATCGGCCAGTTGCCTGATTTGTGCATCGCCTGTGTGGGCGGGGGCAGCAACGCAATTGGCCTGTTCCACGCCTTTCGTGAGGACGAAAACGTGCAACTGATTGGCGTAGAAGCGGGCGGGCTGGGCATTGAAAGCGGCAAGCATGCCGCGCGCTTTGCGGATGACAGGCGCGCGCGCCCCGGGGTGCTGCATGGTACGCGGTCCTTCATTTTGCAGGATGACTATGGGCAGGTTCTGGAGACACATAGCATTTCCGCCGGGCTGGATTATCCTTCGGTTGGCCCGGAGCATGCCTACCTGCGTTCGTTGGGCCGCACCGAGTACACCTACGCCACGGATGAGGCTGCGCTAGAAGCCTTCCAGATGCTTTGCGAATTCGAAGGCATCATCCCGGCGCTGGAGTCGGCACATGCCGTGGCCGAGGCCATCCGCCGCGCCCCCACCCTTTCTAAAGAGGCTGTGTTGTTGCTCAACCTCTCTGGGCGCGGAGATAAAGACCTGGACACAGTGCTCAAAGCTCTGGAGCAACGCCGCGCATGAATGGCCTGGAACTCGTCACTGCAACCTTTGCCCGCCAGAACCGGCGCGCCAGCTTTATGCCCTACTTTCCGGTGGGCTACCCGGATTATGCGACCTCGCTGGATATTCTGGCGGGGCTGGCCGGGGCCGGCGCCGATGCGCTGGAAATCGGCATGCCGTTTTCGGACCCTATCGCGGATGGGCCGACCCTGCAAGCCGCGAGCCAGGTGGCGCTGCACAACGGCATCACCATCGTGGACTGCCTGAGGGCCGTTCAAGAGTTGCGAACCCGTGGGGTTACCATCCCCCTGCTGATGATGGGCTACTACAATCCCATCCTGGCCTACGATGAAGCGCGCTTTGTCCAGGCGGCAGTGGAGGCAGGCGCGAGTGGGTTCATTGTGCCGGACCTGCCCCCGGACGAAAGCGCAGGCTTTTCGGCGCTCACACAACAGGCTGGGGTCGCTTTTCCGCAGTTCGTAGCGCCAACCAGCAGCCCAGAGCGCATTCAACTGGCCGGGGAACGGGCGCGCGGCTTCATTTATCTCGTATCCGTCACTGGCGTAACCGGCGCCCGCACCGCCCTGAGTGCAGACCTGGCCAGCCTGATTAGCCGTGTTCAGCAGATAACCCGCCAACCTGTGGTCGTGGGCTTCGGCATCAGCACGCCCGAGAAGGCCCGCGAGGTTGGCGCGCTGGCCGATGGGGTGATCATCGGTAGCAAATTGGTTAGCCTGGCAGCAGAAGGCCCAGACGCGGTGGTGACCTTTGCGCGCCAGGTGCGCCAGGCCCTGGACGCATGAGCCACCGGGCCGCAGGCTGGAAGCAACGCGCGCTCCGCCTGAGCGTGGTCCAGCAGGCGCGCTATCTCTACCGTAGCCAGGCGATTTATGGAAGTGCCTGGCGCTATGCCTGGGGGCGCTACTGGCTGGCCCATCGCCTTAAGCACAGGGGCCCGTTGGACCATCCCCCCCAGGCAGCCCCCTACACGCTCCACATCCTATGTGGGCACGCGACCTGGATATGCTGCTGTGGGCGCTCGCGGGTTGGTACCGCGTGGTGCCGCAGGGTGCGCCGCTCTACCTGCACGAGGACGGGTCTTTCACGGCCGCGACCGCGCCCAGGTTGAGCGCTTGCTACCCCATGCTCAGGTGGTCGATTATGCCTGGGCCACCGCGCAGGCGACGCAACACTGGCTGGCAGACTGGCCCCAGACCCGCGCTATACGCGCTCAACGACGCCATTTTTTTGCTATTAAGCTGCTGGAC
>JAAUUD010000436.1 GCA_012031655.1 Anaerolineae bacterium
GGGCGTGTTCGGCGCATGGCTGCCCCCGGATTGGGTCCCGTGGGTGATGCTCAGTTTCCTGTACCTGGCCACGATGTTCCTGAGCGAGACCCTCTCCAACAACGCCTGCGCCGCCGTCATGGTGCCCATCGCCATCAACCTCGCCGCCCAACTCGGTGTCCCGTACATGCCCTTTGTCATGGCCGTGCTCTTCGCCTCGTCCCTGGCCTTCTGCACGCCCATCGGCTACCAGACCAACACGCTCGTCTACAGCGTCGGCGGCTACCGGTTCAGCGACTATTGGCGGCTGGGCCTGCCGGTGCAGCTGGTTGTCGGCGCGGTGGCCGGGATGGTGCTGCTGGAAAGCTATCACGAAGACATGGAAGCCCACCTGCCCTACGAAATCGCCGGGGTCTATGCCGAAATCTGGGGCGGCTTGCGGCGTGCCTTCCGCGCCAACGAAAGCCGCAGCCAGGCCGAATTGCTGGCGGATTTTGGCCACCCCAGCCCGCAGGACGGCGCGCCTTTTCCGCCAGAGATTGCCCGCCTGCAAATTGACCGCATCCGCCCGGAGATCTTCGCGGCGGCAGGGGCCGAACTGGACCCCTACCGCGCCTTGCTGCGCCAGGGGCCTGCCGCCGTGCCGGACCTGGGCGGCCTGCCCTTGCAGGTGCTCTCCTGCGCCTACCGCCCGCTTAACCCGGAACTGCCAGACGACCTGAACGCCCTCCACGATGCCTGGTGGGGGCGCTTCCAGAATGCGCTGGCGGCCACCTCCCGGCAGGTTGTGCATCAACGGGTGATGGCCGGGCACGAGCTGCCCATCGAGCAACCGGGCCAGGTGGCGGCGGTCATTCGCACAGCCTGGGCGCAGGCGGTAGGGAGAGATGGCCCGCGTTAAGGGGGCCATTAGGGCCAATCGCTTGACATGCTCGTTTGGCGCGTGTTATAGTTTTGGCAGATAGATTAAAAGTTATGAGTATTTTGTTAGGTTGATATAAATATATACAGGTCGCAGACCGGGGGGGCTGGGCCGCCCCTGCGCGCAAGCAGGGTTTTTTTATTCACATCAATTCAGTTCACCCCCTTCCCCGCCTGGGCCTGCTGGCCAGGTGGGGATCAATCGCAAGGACGCGCAACGCCCATGGCAAACAAACACATCTGGACTTCCCCCGAAGATTTGCCCCTATCCACCCCACCCGCCTGGGGGAAGCGTTGATGGGGCGGCGCCTGGGGCAATTGCTGGGGGGGGCTGCTGGCGCTGGCCGCGCAGTTGACGCTGGTCCTGCTGGGCATTCTGACCTTCCTGTTCTTTTTACAACGGCTTTCAGGCGACCCCGCAACAGTGCTGGCCGGGCATTCCTCCTCGCCAGAGGTGCTGGAGGCCATCCGCGAAGACATGGGCCTGAACGAACCCCTGCATGTGCAATATGCGGTGTTCATGAGCAAGGCGCTGCGCCTGGATTTTGGCGACTCAATGCGCTATCAGCAGCCCGCATTGG
This sequence comes from Anaerolineae bacterium, assembly GCA_012031655.1. GTDB lineage: Bacteria > Chloroflexota > Anaerolineae > Aggregatilineales > J027 > JAAUUD01. The sequence goes on from JAAUUD010000436.1 coordinate 1,482, forward strand.
GGATGGTGCTGGACCGCCTGCCGAATACGCTCATCCTGGCGGTGAGCGCGTTGGCGCTGGCGGTGCTGGTGGGCGTGCCGCTGGGCACCTATGCCGCGCTCTACCCCAACCGCCCCAGCGGCGTGCTGATCAACCTGTTGGCGGGGGTGTTGCAGTCGTTGCCGAGCTTCTGGCTGGGCCTGATGCTGCTGCTCATCTTTGCCGTGGAGCTGAAATGGGTGGGCAGCGTGGCCAACCTGGAAGAAGACTTCTTCCGCCGGATGGCCTTGCCACGGTGACGCTCTCCGCGTTTTATATGGCGCGGCTCATCCGGCTGGTGCGTAGCAGCCTGCTGGAAGAACTGAGGCAGGAATACATCACCACGGCCCGCTCCAAAGGGCTGCGGCAGAAGCGCGTGGTTTTTGTGCATGCCTTCCGCAACACGCTGATCCCGGTGATGGCCTTCGTGACGCTCGATCTCTCCTTTTGGTGGGGGGGTCCGTGATCGTGGAGAACCTGTTTTCTTATAGTGGCGTGGGCGACCAGATGGTGAAGGCCATCTTCAACCGAGACTATGCGCTGGTGCAAGCGACCGTATTTGTGGTGGCGCTGCTGGTGGTGGGCATCAATTTTTGTTCGAATGCCGTGTACCGCGTGATTGATCCGCGCATCGCGGCGGCCTGAGGTTGATCTGATGGCCACGCAACCCCTTTACCGACCGCTGACCCTTCAACCTGCTGATGACCTGCCCCTGGCGGCAACCCGCCCTGCGCTGTGGCGGGGGCGCGGCGCTACTTCCGTGCGGCGCTTTCGGCTTCTGGTCTGTTGGTGATCATTTTGATGATCGTGTTTGCGGACCACCTGAGCAACCACGACCCCACCGCCGGGATGAACCTGCGGAGCCGCTTTGTGCCGCCCGCGCTGATGGAGGGCGGCTCCTGGGAGCACCCAATGGGCACCGATAACCTGGGGCGCGACATCTTTGTGCGGGTGCTCTATGGCGGGCGGGTGTCGTTGCGGGTGGCGCTCATCGCCAGCACCCTCTCCAGCGTGCTGGGCATCGCGGTTGGCTTGATGAGCGGCTACCTGCGCGGCTGGATAGACCGCTTGATGCTGCGCCTGACGGATATGTGGGTGTCGTTCCCCTTCCTGGTGCTGGCGCTGGCGGTGATTGCCGCCGTGGGCAGCACGCCAACCGTGCTGATTACCTTGCTGACCCTGGCCGGCTGGGTCTACCCGGCCCGTGTGACGCGCGCGCAAACCCTGCGCCTGCGCGAGCTGGACTACGTGCGCGCCTCCGTGGCGATTGGCGCCGCGCCCCTGGCGATTATGTGGCGGCACATCCTGCCCAACGTGCTGCCAGTGAACCTGGTGCTGTGGACGCTCTCGGTGGGCACGCTGGTGGTCATTGAGGGCAGCCTGAGCTTTATTGGGTTGGGCGTTAGCCCACCCACGCCCAGTTGGGGCAACATGCTGGCCGATGGGCGCATTTACATGCAAGATGCCTGGTGGCTTTCCGTTTTTCCGGGGGCCGCTTTAATGCTCACCGTCCTGTGCATCAATGCGCTGGGCGATGCGCTGCAAAAACTGGGGGAAAACGGGCGTTGATTGCCGGCGACCCGCAAGCAATAGAAGGGCGGATGTATTCAGAAAAAGTTGCCTTGACCATCATAGATTCATCGTTGTGCGCCTGAAACGCGCATTCCCGACCGTCACAAGGACCGTGTTTGAATTTTTTTTGAGTGAGGAGCCATACCGCATGACCACCATTAGCCGCCGCAATTTCATTCGCCTGGGTGCTGCCGCCGCCGGGGGATTGGCCCTGGGCCAACGCCTAGTGCTGCCGCAAGCTGCCTGG
>JAAUUD010000032.1 GCA_012031655.1 Anaerolineae bacterium
CAGCCGGGCGGTGGCCGGGCACTACGCGCATTGGTACGCTGGCGAGGACCACGCCAGCTCCTATGCCGAGGCCATCGGCCACGGCGCCAGAACCTCCCTATGGCTATGGTGATTGCCATCATCCCGGCCTTCAAGCAAACTGAGGACGCCCATCAAGAGGTGCTGCAATCGCCTTTTATGCCCTGCCGGGTGGCCTATGCCAAAGCTGCACTGGATGACCTGCGCGCGGCGGTGATCAATGGCGATTTTCCACGGTGGGCCTGCTGGCGGAGCGGGATACACTGGCCCTGCACGCCACCACCATGACCGGGCCGAATGGCCTCATCCACTGGCAACCGGAGACTTTAATGGTGTTCCAGACGGTGCGCTACCTGCGCGCCAACGGCGTGGAGTGCTACTTTTCCGTGGATACAGGCGCTACAGTCTATGTAAATTGCCGCCCAGCGGATGCCGAAACGGTGCGGACCGAAATTGCGGCGCTGGGCATGGAAACGGCGCTGGCAGAGGTAGGCGGCCCGGCGCACCTGGTTGATGACCACTTGTTTTAAGGGCGGAAGGATGAAGCAAATTGCTTTTGGGTGGTATGGAGGTAAGTTCAGCCATCTGGATTGGTTGCTGCCGCTGTTGCCGGAGGCGCAGCACTATTGTGAACCGTTTGGCGGTTCTGCGGCTGTGCTCATCAACCGCGCGCCCTCGCCTATAGAGACCTACAACCATCTTGATGGTGAAGTGGTGAACTTCTTCCGCCTTTTGCGAGAACAATAAAGAAGCGCTGATCGAAGCGATTGGCTTGACGCCCTTCTCTCGCGAGGAGTTTGAAAATGCAATTGACGCTCCTGCCACGGAGCTGAGCCCGCTGGAAAGGGCGCGCCGCTTTTATGTGCGGGCGCGTCAGGTACGCACGGGGCTTGCTCAGACAGCCAGCAGTGGAAGGTGGGCGCACTGTGTGCTAACCAGCCGGGCAGGGATGGCGGGGGCTGTCTCCCGCTGGTTAGGGGCGGTGGAAGCCCTGCCGGAGATTGCCCAACGTCTGCTACGTGTACAGATCGAACATGCCCCAGCCATCGAAGTGATTCAGCGCTACGACACACCCAGCACCCTGTTCTACTGTGACCCTCCCTATCCGCATGCCACACGCGGCGACGCCAAAGCTTATCGCTATGAGATGATGGATGAAGCGCACATGCAACTGGCCGAGGTTGTGCATGCAGCGCAAGGCAAAGTTGCTATTTCTGGTTACCGGGGCGCGTTAATGGATGATCTATACGCTGATTGGCAATTGGTTGTAGCGCCAGCCAGGACGATCCATTCTACCAAAGGGACACCGCAAGAAGCGCTCTGGGTGAACTATAGACTGGAACAGGCCACGGATGGATGGAATGCCCAACAGAAATCCTTGATTTAGCCTATGCAACTGCCAGCCGATCGCTTGAGCAGGCTTTGCTCCCGGTCGAGTGGGTAGATCGGGTGGCTTTGGTCCGTCAGCATCCGACCAACCGAGCTGGGGCGAGGCTTTTACTGGCCTGTGCGCTGGCCAAAACGCCTCGCCCAGAGTTGGACATTCGTAAGCCCTACACGGAAATAGGCGGGAGAGACAGCTACTCTGGACGTTCTTACGACGAAGATTGCATTGGACCCTTCATCCAGCAGGAGGGGCTTGGTGCTTCGGGACAGTTATCGCTTTCCAGCGAAGCCATCCTGACCCTGCTGGAACAACATATTGAAGAGTAAACGTAGCAGCCGCTTACCAGGCTGTTGCGCCGTATAGTGGTGCAGGCCCCACTTCCCCTTCACGCTGCACTGGATTGCCTGAGCTTTGCGCGGCACTTCTTGCATTTTTTCCACCGCCACCGGATTACCTTTCTGGATGCTTATCAGGCGCTCCTGCTGGCGGAACCTGATAGCGCCGTGCGGGAGGAACTGAAGGTTGCATTTCTGGCCTTGCGGCTTGCAGCCGAGCGATAGTTCACTCACTGGTGGCGCGGCCCCGCCAGCGCAACGCCTGGTGATAGAGCCAGTAGACAGGGCGGTTATAAACCGCATCCCAGGCCCCCACGGTCCGCGCAACGCGCCCGCCCCAGCCGCGCTTATGCCGATAGACGCCCCACAGCCCAGCGTGGCGTTGTTCGAACTCGGCTTCCAGCGTGGCTTCATCTGCATCGGGAATCCCATATAGGTCGTAGGTGGTGCAACCGTGCTCCAGCGCCCAGCGGATGCCCGCCCATTGGGCGGCAAAGGGGGCCATGCGTTGCCGTTCTTCCCCCCGCGAGGCGCCATAGAGATACCAGGCCTGCTGGCCCAGCCTGAACACAAACACCCCGGCCAGGTCCAGCGCACCATAGCTGGCGATGAAGAGCGCGGCATCGCCCGGCGGCACGAAGAGGTCATAGGCGGTGGCGTAATAGCTGGCCACATGGACACCAAACGCTTTGCGGTCGCCGGTTTCATCCAGCAGGGTGTTAAACTGATCCACATCGGCGCGGCTGCCCTGGCGCACGGTGATTTCGAACTTTTCGCTTTTGCGCAGGTTGCGGCGGGTCATCTGGTTCATGCGCTTCTGAATGGCGGCTTCGTCGTCCAGGTCCAGGATCAAGGTGCTGGGGGGCTGGATGGTCTGCGGGCTGGGGTGCAGGCCATGTCGCACCAGAAGTTCAGCGGGCACATCAAAGCCTGGCTCCAGCTTCAGGAAGGCCGCGCCCTGTTGCCGGGCCGCCTGGCGTAGCGCCGCCAGGGTCGCGCTGACCTGGCTTTCGTCTGTCCAATCGACCAGTGGCCCAAAAGGGAGGTACGCCAGCTTGCCCAGGCGCAGCGGCAGCCGACGCAGTAAAATCTGGCCACCTGCAACCAGGGCGCCGCTGGCATCAGCCAGCGCCATGCGCCAGGGTTGCCAGCCATAACCCGCTTTGAGCGTGCCCCAGGTGCTCAGTTGCAACAGGTGGCCGCGTGGATGGCGGCGCACGAAGGCATCCCAGGTGGCGGCATCGGGCGTGGTGGGTTGGAGGGGCATGGCAGCGTCCATTGAACTGACTTGGATCAGGAGGCTTAATTATGGCACATTCGGCAGGTTTTGAAGCCCTGGACTTCCAGTGCTGGCCAGAAGAAACCCAACTGGCTCGCTCTCGCGAGTTCCTGGCGCAGATGCAAACGCGCCGCAGCGTGCGCGATTTCTCCCGCGAGCCCGTGCCCTACGAACTCATCGAGAATGCAATAGCCACCGCCGGGCGGGCGCCATCGGGGGCCAACCAACAGCCCTGGACCTTTGTGGTGGTCAGTGAGCCAGCGCTCAAGCAGCAGATTCGGCAGGCGGCAGAAGCAGAAGAAAAAGAGAGCTACACCCGCCGCATGAGCGCCGAATGGTTGGCCGCGCTGGAACCGCTGGGCACAGACTGGCACAAGCCCCACCTGCAAGACGCGCCCTACCTGATTGTGGTGTTTGCCCAGAGCTGGGGTGTGGAGCCAGACTCCGCCAGCGGCGCAGCAACCCGCATCAAGCACTATTACGTGGCCGAATCCGTGGGGATTGCGGTGGGGCTGTTGCTGGCCAGCCTGCACCTGGCCGGGTTAGCCACGCTCACGCACACCCCCAGCCCGATGGCCTTCCTGAGCGCGTTGCTGGAGCGCCCCGCCAACGAAAAGCCCTATGTGCTGATCCCGGTTGGCTATCCGGCGGAAGGCGCGCAGGTGCCGCGCATCACCAAAAACCGCTGGCCAGCATCCTGGTGCGGCGCTGAGGATTGCCCCGGAAGTGTTAGGGGGCGTGAAGGTGATTGGCGTTAGCCTTGATCACCGTTAAGCTCAGGTTATGAAGGTAAACGCTATGAGTTTTCAGGAGCGCCAAGCGATGAACACCCTTCAACACGGCCACCTTTACCAACTGACGCGCTTCCTTGGGGCCTTCAATTGCTACCTGGTCCGCGAGGACGACGGCTTTACGCTCATTGACACCAACCTGCCCGGCAGTGCACCGGGCATCCTGCAAGCGGCGCAGCAACTCGGCCAGCCCATCCGCCGCATTGTGCTGACCCACGCCCATAATGACCATGTGGCGTCTTTGGATGCGCTGGTCGCGGCACTGCCCGGCGTGGAGGTCATCGCCTCGGAGCGAGAAGCGCCCATTCTGGAAGGCGACCTGCGCCTGAAGCCCGGCGAACCGCAGGCCAAGCTGCGCGGCGGCTATACCCAACCCCAGACCAAGCCGAGCCGCCTGGCGGTGGGGCATGGCGGCGTGCTGAGCAACCCGGTCGCGGCGCTGGGAACCGCCATTGCCGTAGCGGAAAAGCAAGCCAACTTTCAGGCCAAGCCAGGGGTGGCGGCCTGATGCCCTATCCCTCGAGGGTTAACGAAGTGCGGTTGGTAGAAAGCGCCTGGCAGATGATCGGCACGGAAGGGAGCGCTGAGCAGGTTTCGTTGGCCAAGCTGGCGGCGGCGTTTGGCGTCAAGGCGCCTTCGCTCTACCGCTACTTCCCCAACAAAACCGAGCTGGTGCGCGCGGTCAACCTGCTGACCCTCACGCGGATGAACGCCCATCTGCTGGGTGCGCTGGAAAACCTGACCGCCGGGGCCGCTACGCAGCGTGCCCTGGCGATGGGCCACGCCTACCGCGCTTTCGCCCGCCAATATCCGGCCCAATATCGGCTGGCCTACCATAGCAACGGCGTTCAGCCCGCCATAGAAGCGCTGGAGGCGCTGGCCCTGCCTGTCCAGCAGGTGATGGCCGAACTGGTGGGGCCAGAAAAAGCCCTGCTGGCGTTGCGGGGTGCCTGGGCCTTGCTGCATGGCTTTGCCAGCCTGGAGATCAACCAGGCGTTCCGGCGGGCGGGCGACCTGGACGCTGCCTTCGAGGGGGCCTGGCTGGCTTATGTGCGTGGCTGGGCCGCCAACCCGCTTGGCTAGCTGCTGCCTGGCTGCGCCTGAAAGCGTTGCCCAAAGCGTTTATAGGCCGCCACCAGGCTGTGCCAGTCGTGGCTGGGCAGGGTGCTGGCCGCTGAGTGCATCCCGGCGTAGGGGTTGCCCACCCCGATTTCGCCTGGGGGGGGCGTGGAAGGCGTATTGCAACGCCCCACTGATGCCCATCTCAAAAAGCTGCTCCAGGGTCGCGCTGATCCACGCGCCGCCGTCGCCGCGATCTCTGCCGCCAGTAGGCCCAATCTCCTGCACGATCACCGGCACGCCCCATTCCGTCTGGGCGAGCTGAAGTTCGCGCTCCAGGTGGGTGTGGAGGTGTCCCAGATTCTGACGGGTGGGGCCAGGGGGGTTCTGGAAGGTGTGCAGGGTGGCCAGGTCCAGGGTGGCGATGTTGTAGAGCCGCGTGCCAAAGCGTGGGCCGTCGTAGGCATAGCTGCCAAAGAGGTGCCAGGCGCTCTCGATGCCGGGCGTGATGAGCTTGGTGGGTGCGTGGCGGCGGATGGCTTCTGAAGTGGCACGGAAGAAGCTCAGGTAAATTTCACATTCCTGTGGGGTGACCGGGCTGAGCGACGGGTGGCGCCGCATGGCATTGCCGATGCCCCAGCCCAGCACCGCCGGGTGGGCACCCAGCACCCCCACATATTCCTGAATAAAGGGCAGCAAGCTTTTCTGGTAGCCTTCCGCATACCAGGCCAGGTTCAGCACATCGACGCCGCTATCGACCCGGTAGCGTGGTTCCACGCGGACGCTAAAGCCACTCCATAGCGCGTCGGTCAGCGTGAGCAGCGCAAACATGCCGCGCTGCTGGAGGCGGTCTAGCACGGCTTTGCCCCGTTCGATGGCCAGGGGGATATCCGTGCGCGGCTTGCCCTGGGCATCCACGTTTACGGCGGCAAAGAAGCGCACCACCTGCGCGCCCATGTTGCGTGCTGCGTCTAGTTGTTGGTCAATGTGGGTGCTGTTGGCGTGCTGGGTACTGGGCAGGTGCGGAAAGCCATACGTAGGCCAGCTCTGGCAGGTTGACCCCCACAAAGCGGAAGGGGCGGCCCTGGTGGTGCAGTTGTGTGCCCTGGGTGGTAAAAGCGCCCGGTTGCAAACGTGGCGGCGCGGTCGGGGCAGCGCCCAGCAGTTCGGTGAGCGCCAGCACCAGATGGGTGCGGAAGATGTCGCTCAGGCCCGTTAGTTGATCCCAGAGTTGCCCTTCGAGGCGCCTGGCGCTCGGCGGAGAGCCGTTCGCGCAGGCCCGCCCGCTCGATGTACTTCCAACCGTCGTCTTCGTTGTTGGCGGTGCGCGCGCGCGGAAAAACGCGTTGATCAACTGCTGGTGGGTGAAGTACGCCGGAACCTGCTGGCGCAGGTCGCCCCAACTGGTGCGGATGGGCCCCACGGGGTCAAATTCCAGGGTGCGCATCTCTTGGCCAATCTCGGCGGTGGTGGGCGTGACCAGCATGTGCAGTTGCTTGATGATCTGCGCCTTCAATTGCCGATCCAGGGCGGGCAGGTCGGCCAGGTCCTGGCCTTGGTAGAGCGCCTGGGGGCTGCCGGGCTAACCAGCTCAGGCGGGCCTGCTCCAGCAGGCGGGGCAGGTCTTTGGCGTGGCCATAGGCAATTTGCACGGCCTGCTGGATGGCCTCTAGCAAGGCGCCATTGTTGAAGGACTCCGGGGGGCGTGGGAGGCTGGTGCGGCTATCCAGGGTGGCACTCGGGATGGGTGGGGGCGGTCCCTCACCTGCCCAGCGCAGCCACAGATGCTCTCCACTGAGGTCGCGTTCGGCCACCCAGCCTTCGCGGTCTGCGAGCTTGTGCCAGATCAGCCCCAGGCCCAGCCAGGCGCTACTTATCTGCGCGTCCACGGGCAAATCAGTGTCCGCCGCCACCTGCCCAATCATCGGGCTACGGGGGTCGGGCTGGGCGTGGATGTTAAGGTCTTGCAGGGTTCGGAACATGAATAGGGCCTTTCCGGGCTAGGCAACGGGCTGCCGAACCTGAACTTTCACCCCACCTTTGGGATAGACAAAGCCATCGGCATCGCCTTGCAAATACCAATCCCCGGCCTGGGCGATGTTCCACCAGAAGTCACCCCGGACGCGCAGCCCGGGCAGGTTGTCGCGTTCGGCTTGGCGAGCGTGGGCAATAATGGCCTCACCGAGGAGCAACTTACCCGCAAAGTTGCCGAGCTGCGCCGCGATGCCCACGCGGGAGTTAGAAGGCACCCCCAGGCTTCTTCGGCACGGCGCGCAAAGCATGGTTCACCCCAAAATGGATGCCCATATCAAACAGGAGGGCGTAGGTCAGCGGATAGCGCAGATTGCCGCGTCGCTGGACGTAGTTGCGCAGCACCACATCCCAGTAGCCTTCGCGGGCCACCGTTTGCTGGGCGGTCTTCATGGGTTCCTCTTGAGCGGCTGCCTTGAGCAGTTCCTTAAAGCGGCCATCGTGGCGCAGGTTGGGGTCTTTGGCCTCGACCCGGCTGGCAAATTCGCCCTGCAAGGCGCGGGCTGCCTCGCTTTCGGAGGCGTTCCAGTAGCGCCGCAAGACCGTCCCCAAAGACCCTGCGGCCAGCGTAAACTGCATGATGCCATAGCTCACAATGCCCCGGTCGTAGTTGTTGTAGGAGGCATAGCCGCCTCCTTCAAAGGCGCGGGTGATGTTGAGCGCGGCCAGGCGGGTCCGTTCGTAATCCGCCGGGTCAAGGTCCACATTTTCGGGCAGGGTGGGCAGGTCAGTGGCGGGTTGTGGCGCGGGCTGGCGCATCACTTCCACCGCCACAACCACCGGCGGCGCGGGTTCGGCCTGGGGTTCGGGCGCATCGGGTTCGGGGATGACCACCACGGGCGCGGGTTCCTGCCCCAGCAGGCGCGCCAACTGGCTGATGATCTCTGTTTTCTGGTCGCGGTTGAGGCCGGGCAAATTAGCGATGGCATCGCCCCAGTAGAGGTCCTGGGGGTGGTTGCCCAGCCAATAGAGCCGCCCACGCAGCAGCCAGTCCTGCACTTTATCCAGGTTGCCCTCCAGGGCCAGCGCCGCCCGATGCACGGCATCCAGCAATTGCTTGTTGGAGAAGGATGCAGGCTGCGCGGGCAGGCCCACGCGGCTATCCAACGTGGTGAGCGGAATCACCGGGGGAGGGGTGCTGGCGCGCCATTCCAGCAACAGGATATCGCCGTTGATGTTGCGCTCTGCCACCCAGCCATCCTGCCCCTGAAGCTGGTGCCAGATATAGCCTTGCTCTGCAAGGGCATGGCCCACTGCGCCAGTCACCAGCACATCCGCCTCGGCGGGCAGATTGCCCAGCACCGTGCTACGCGGATCGGGTTCGATGTGGATGTTGACGGCTTGCCTGGCAAAGAACATGGTTACGCCTACCTTTTTGATTGATGGGGACGATACTGCACGATGATCACGCGATGATGGTGCCCATTATAGGTGCAGTCGCCCGGATGGCACAAAGCGGGTTGCGCGTTTGACGGTTGTCCGCCCGCCTGGCATAATTGCGGGGCAGGTCAAGCCAAGAAAGTGATGCTTTTGCAGATGGACTGGAACACGCAGGCCCCACTGCCCGCTTCGCGCCGCTCCACGCGCCGCACACAGATTATCGGGCATCGTGGGGCGGCGGGCCTGGCCCCGGAAAACACCCTGCCCGCGCTGGAAATCGCCGCCGAGTTGGGCGTGGACGGGGTCGAGATCGATGTGCAGCGTAGCGCTGATGGGGTGTTGGTGGTGCTGCATGACGAGGATTTGCGGCGCGTGGCAGGGGACCCGCGCCGCGTGGGGGAATGCACCTGGGAGCAGCTTCAGGCATTGGAGGTGGGCAGGCACTTTAGCCCGCGCTTTGCCGGGACGCGCATCCCTGCGCTGGCACAGGTATTGGCCTTCCTGAAGGACACCCTGCTGACCCTTCAGCTTGAGCTTAAAGACCCGCTGCGCTATCCAAACATCGAAGCAGAGACGGTTGCGTTGCTACGGGAACAGGGCTGGCTGGAGCGGACGCTGGTTATCTCGTTTTATCACCCCAGCTTGCGGACCATACACGCCCTGGCGCCCGAACTCGCCCTGGCGGAACTGTGGTTTGACCGCATCCCCGGCCTGCACGAAGCCTTCACCCGCAGCATGGATGTGCTCTATAGCTTGTTGAACCTGGAGCGCCTCCAGAGCGTGCAGGCACGCGGGCAGCAGGTGGCGGTCTGGACGGTCAACGATGTGGAAGCCGCGCGCCACCTGCTGCATTGGGGGGTGGATGCCATAGCGACCGATTATCCTGATCGCTTGCTGGCACTGGTGGAGCCGGGCTAGTCGCCAGCCGCTTCTGGGGTGGCAGGGCGCAGGAGGTCTTCGGGGAGCTCGAGCTGCACAAACACCCCCTCGATGACCTGAAAGACCTGGATACTCCCGCTGCCGCAATCTCCAACTGCATCGCAGGTGAGGATGCCGCTCAGGCCGTTGTAATTTTCCGTGGCGCGGATGGCCGCCGCTAATTCGGCCCGGTCAATGACCAGCGCGCCCTCCGCGTTGACTTCCGCAACCTGATTCAGCGCCGCCAGCACAATCCCTACGGCGTCATAAGCGTTGGTGTGATAGGGCCCCAGAATGCTCGGCGCCACACCATAGGCAGCTTCGTAGCGCGTATCAAACTCAGCGATACGCGCATCCATGGCTTCGTCCGGGGCAGCCAGGGTGGCGTAGCTGCCTTCGCTGAGCGCGCCCAGCCGCTCCAGAAAGGCGTCGTTCTTGATGCCATCGCCAGAAAACAAGATCGTTTCATCGAGTTGCAGAGTGCGTAGCGCTTCTAGCAGCAGGCTGGCTTCGTCGCTGTAGCCACCAAAATAAATGAGTTCGGGGGCGTTGCCGCTCAGCGCCAGCGGCGCGAGGTCATCGGCGTAGTCTGTGTCGGCAGGGTCCAGCACCAGGGTGGTCAGCAGGCCGCCGCCCAGGTCTTCAGTCAGCGTGGTGGCCACGATTTCGGCCAGCCCTGCGCCATAACTGCCGCCATCATGGGCCAGGGCAATCTGTTGGACCCCCAACACTTCGGCAATATAGCGGGCTGCCACCACCCCTTGCTGCGTATCGCTGAGGATGGTGCGCGAGAACAGGTTCCCCTCCACCTGGCTGAGCGCGGCAGCCGTGGCGGAGGGCGAAATCACCGGTATTCCAACGGCTTGATAGGTGGGCAGGGCAGCCAGCGTTGGGCCAGAACACAGGTGGCCAATCACTGCAACGAGGTAGGGCTGCTGGACCAGCACATCGGCTGCGAGGCTGGCTTGTGCTGGCGCGCACTGATCATCCTCGATCACCAGGCTCAGCGGGAAACCCCGCACGCCGCCCGCCGCATTTACGGTTTCCAGCGCCAGGTTCACCGCATAAAGCACGTCGGTCCCGGCTTCGGGTAGGGTTTCGCCAGAAAGCGAGACCGCCAGGCCCAGTTGCAGGCTCTCGCCGGGCGGCACCACCACCCCCGGAGCAGGTTGGCTATGGGTGGTGTTGAACGGCAGCAGCAGACCGGCCAGGGCCAGGCCCGCCAATCCCCTCCCCAGGAAACGGAATCGATTCAGCTTCACAGGTAGCTCCTTCTACGCTCCAATAGCCGGGTGGCAACAAGAATCAATTGGCAGGGCTGGGTGCACCAGGGGACACCCCGTATGCTAGCATAGGCGGCCAGCCGGAGCAAGCTGCGGGCCTTTAATTCGCTTTGCTATTCCGTAGGGGCTGCGTTATACTTTCGTTCTGTTTGTCACAAGTTTTATTTTGGCAGTTGGCTGAAGCATCATCCATGCCAGCGCACAGCAGGCCGAAGCAAGTTGAGGAGTAGCCACGGTATGGAACTGAACGAATGGGTTTTCGTGGGTGCCTTCCTGGCAATTGCCTGGACCTTCCCACTGGCGCCGATCCTGGCGAACTACTTTCTGGCCCCCTCGCGACCCTCGCGCATCAAGCGAGACACCTATGAATGCGGCGTGGAAACGGTGGGGGATACCTGGGTGCAGTTCAAGGTGCAGTACTACCTGTATGCCCTGATCTTCCTGGTGTTTGATGTTGAGATGGTTTTGTTGTTCCCCTGGGCGGTGGCCTACAACGAACTGGGGATGTTTGCCTTTCTGGCGGGTGGGGTGTTCATCCTGCTGCTGCTAGAAGGGTTGGTGTATGCCTGGCGTAAGGGTGCATTGGAGTGGTCGTGAGATGACTTTCATAGAAGAAATCCTGCGCGAGCAACTGGGCCTGAGCGCGGACCTGGCCGCCCTGCTCATCGTGTTTGGGGGGGTGCTGGTGGTGGCCACCGGTGGCTTGCTCACCCCCATCATCACAATCTGGCTGGAACGCAAGGTGGCGGCCCGTTTTCAGGACCGCATTGGGCCAAACCGGGTTGGCCCGCTGGGGCTGTTGCAGACCATCGCAGACGTGCTGAAGCTGCTCAGCAAAGAGCAGATCACCCCGCGCGACGCGGACAAGGTGGTGTTCTTCCTGGCGCCAATTTTGATGGTGGTTTCTGTGGTGACGATGTTCGCCGTCATCCCTTTTTCGCCGCTGGCGATTGGCGCAGACCTGAGCATTGGCATCCTCTACGCGATTGCGGTGTCTTCGTTGGGCACCATTGCCATCCTGATGGGCGGCTGGGGCAGCAATAACAAATATGCGTTGCTGGGGGCCTTCCGCGTGATCGCTCAATTGCTGAGCTACGAGGTGCCGATGATCCTGGCGTTGCTGGTGCCGGTGCTGCTGGCCGGCACGATGAGCATGCAGGGCATCACAGAGGCACAGGCCAACATCTGGTTTGTGTTCTTTGTGCCAGTGGCGGCGGTGGTCTTCTTCATCTCTTCCACGGCGGAGGTCGGGCGGCAACCCTTCGACCTGCTGGAAGCCGAATCAGAGATTGTGGCGGGCTATAACATCGAGTATAGCGGGATGCAGTTTGCCATGTTCTACCTGGGCGAGTGGCTGCACGCGGTGGTGATCTGCCTGCTGACGGCCATCCTCTTCCTGGGGGGGTGGCAAGGACCACTGGTTAATGCCGATAACGTGATAGGCCCCATCCTGGGCATGGTGTACCTCATCGCCAAGACCACCCTGCTCTACTTTGTGCATATGTGGATCCGCTTTACGGTGCCACGCCTGCGCATTGACCACCTGATGGCTTTTAACTGGAAGTTCCTGGTGCCGTTGAGCGTGTTCAATATGCTGATCGTGGCCTTCATCTGGAAGCTCTTCCCCGCGCCGGAGGAACCCGGTTTTGTGGCGGAGCTGCCGCGCGCCCTGGGCGTGCTGGTGGGCAATATTGCCCTGGTCGCCGTGACGCTGAGCCTGTTGCAGGGCTACGCCACGCGCGAGCGTCAGAAGGTCGAAGGGCTGGTGGATGAAACCCTGTACGACCCGCGCGCGCCCCGGGTGGCGGCGAGCGCCACGGACTAAGGTAAGGATAAACACGCAATGGGCGATGTGGTTTTTGCGATTGCATTCTGGGTGTTCACCCTGCTGACGCTGGGCGGTGGCCTGGCGGTGGTCACGGTGCGGAACCTCTTCCATGCGGCGCTCTTCCTGTTGGTGAGCCTGTTTGGGGTGGCGGGGCTGTTTGTGCTGTTGGTGGCGCCCTTTTTGGCGGCCATTCAAGTGCTGGTTTATATGGGTGCCATTGGCATCCTGATCATCTTTGCCATCATGCTCACCCGTGGCATGATGCGCCTGGAGCATCCGTTTAACAGCCAGGCGGTGGCGGGTGGGGCTGTGGCCCTGCTGGTCTTCGTGGGGTTGGTGCTGGTGGTGACGCCACTGGCGGATGAGATCGGGCTGGCAGAAGTCAACATCCCGGCGGAGATCATCGAAGAAGATGACCCCGCCGATGTAGATTATGAGACCGTTAGCGAGATGGGCCGGGTGATTGCGGACCGCAACGGCTTTGTGTTGCCTTTCGAGCTGGCGTCTATCCTGCTCACGGCTGCCATGATCGGCGCGATTGTGGTGGCGCGTGAAGACGAGGCATAACCGACTTTTAGGGGAAGAGAGAAGGCACCTATGGTTCCGTTATGGTCATTTCTCATCGTTGCAGCGGCCTTGTTTTGCCTGGGCGTTTATGGCGTGATGGCGCGGCGCAACGCGGTCGCCATCTTGATGGGCGTTGAACTGATGCTCAACGCCTCCATGATCAATCTGGTGGCGTTCTGGCGCTACGTCAACCCGGGCGAGATCAACGGGCAGGTCTTTGCAGCGTTTATCTTTGTGGTGGCGGCTGCCGAAGCCGCCGTGGGCCTGGCCCTGGTGATCGCGATCTACCGCAACCGCCGCACGGTGGATGCGGAAGACATCAACTTGCTGAAGTGGTAAGGGGCACGCGATGGAACTGGCAAACTTTTGGGATCCGAATTACCTGCTGTGGCTGGTCCCGCTGCCGCCGCTGATTTCCTTTACGCTCATCGTGCTGGTGGTGGGGTCGAACAAGCTGCTGAGCCATCTGGTGGCGCTCGGCTCGGTGTTGCTGAGTTGGCTGCTGGCCTGGGGGCTGTTCTTCCATGCTGCCGGGGTTGTTGGGCAGGGTAACGTGGCGGACTTCGGGGCAGTGGCCTTTGGGAGTTCGATTGACTGGATGAACCTGGGCACGAGGGACCCCTTCCAGATGGGGGTGCTGATGGACCCGCTGACGGCGGTCATGCTCTTTATGGTCCCGCTGGCCATCGTCATGATCTTCGTCTACAGCGTGGGGTACATGAATGCTTACCCCCCGGACGACCCCCATCAAACGCGGCACACGCGTTTTTTTTGCGTATTTGAGCCTGTTCGCGGGGGCCATGCTCACCCTGGTGGTGGCGGATAACCTGCTGCTGCTCTTTATGGCCTGGGAAGTGATGGGCTTGTGTTCGTACCTGCTGATTGGCTTCCTCTACGAAAAGAAGAGCGCCTATCAAGCGGCGGTGAAGGCCTTCATGACCACCCGCGTGGCGGATGTGCTGTTCCTGATCGGCATCGGCTACCTCTACGCCGAGACCGGCACGCTGAGCTTCCGCGAGATTATGTATGGGCCGGAGGGGGTAGCCACGCTCGAACGCCTGGCCAACACCACCTCGCCCCTGCTGGGCCTCAGCGCCGCTTCGCTGATTGGCCTGCTGGTGGTGGCGGGCACCATCGGCAAGAGCGCGCAGTTCCCGCTGCACGCCTGGCTGCCGGATGCGATGGAAGGCCCCACCCCGGTGAGCGCGATGATCCACGCCGCCGCGATGGTTTCGGCGGGCGTTTATCTGGTGATCCGCATGTATCCGGTCATCTCGGCGGGGTCGGATGTGCACCACGGCGACTACAGCGAGCCGCTCATCCTGATGGGCGTGCTTGGCTCGCTTACGGCGTTGGGCGCGGCGGTGCTGGGCGTTGGTCAGGATGACATCAAGCGCGTGCTGGCCTACTCTACCATCTCGCAACTGGGCTTTATGGTGGCGGCGCTGGGCATTGGCGCCTATGTGGCCGCGACCTTCCACCTGATCACGCATGCCTTCTTCAAGGCGTTGCTCTTCATGAGTTCTGGCGCGGTGATCCACGCGATGGAGCACGGCGAGCACCACGCGCACGCGCACGGCCATGGTCACGATCATGACCACGACCATGGCAACACGCACGAAGATGACCATGCCCACGCCACGCCACACCTGCCCACGCCGGGCCAGGCGCTGGGCGGCGAAGACCCGGAAGCCCGGGCTATCGCGCACACGCACGAGGCCGGGCTGATGCTGGTGCCGGAGCCATATGGCAAGCTGCATGCCTTTGAGGGCGAAGCGTTGCCCACCTGGAGCACTGCCATGGTGCCGGATGGCATTCAGCATGATGGCGTGGCCGACCCCAACAACATGCGCTATATGGGCGGCCTCTTCCAGCGCATCCCGCTCACCGCCCTGACCTTTCTGGCGGGCGGCCTGAGCCTGGCCGGGTTCCCTTTGCTAACGGCGGGCTTCTGGTCCAAGGATGAAATTCTGCCGATGCGTTTATCGTGGGCACAGAAGATGGCATCCTGTGGATGCACCTGCTGGTCTTCGTCTGCCTGGTCATCGCCGCGACCTTTACGGCCTTCTACACCGGGCGGCAGTGGTTGCTGACCTTCTGGGGCAAGCCGCGCAGCGCTGCCGCTGAATATGCCACGCTGATGACCCACGGCGCGAACGATGCTCACCTGCAAACAGTGCCTTTTCACCAGCGCTGGCTGGCCGTGCTCAACGATGACGCCGCCGTGGACGAGCACCTGCGCGGCAAGCATCCGCTGGTGAAGTTCTTCACGGTTTATCGGGACTCCTTCCCGATGCAACTGCCGCTGGTGATCCTGGCGTTTTTTGCGCTAACGGCGGGCTTTGTGGGCATTCACCCGGAATTCCCGCTGTTTAACCTGCTGACCAGCGAGAACAACTTCTTCAAGAACTTCATCAAAGACACCATCATCCCCGCACCAGAGACCATTGACTTTAGCCTGATCCCGGTGGCCTTCTCGTTTGGGGCGGCGCTGGTGGGGCTGGGGGCGGCCTGGGTGGTGTATGGGATGCAACCCATTGCCAGTCGCGACGACAAAGACCCGGTGCGCCGTTCGGTTGGCGACCCGGCCTGGAGCGCGCTGCAAAACCGCTTTGGCATCGACGCCTTCTATCTGCGGGCACTCTATGTGCCCTTTGAGTGGTTCGGGCGGCGGTTCACCTACGAAGAAGTGGACAAAAAGACGATTGATGAACTGCTGAGCGGGGTGGCGGACTTTGCCACGCGGGTTGGCGAGACCATCAAGCGCTTTAACTACGTGGTGATTGACGGCGTGGGCGATGGCATCCCGCGCGCGGTCTATCAATTCGGGCGCTGGTTTCGCAATCTGCAAACCGGGCGCGTGCAGCAGTACATGCTCTTCACCGCGCTGGCGTTGCTGGCGATGGGGACGCTGCTGGTTATTCAAACCCTGTAAGGAGCTGTCATGCTGGAATTTGCTGGATTTGAACTCAACGTCCTGACGCTCATCACGCTCTTGCCGTTGGTGGGCGCGGTGATGGTCTGGTTGCTGACCGCTGATAACCCCAACCTGGCGCGCGGGTTGGGGCTGGCCTTCACGGTGCCGGTGCTGGTGTTGGCCATCGGCGTGTTCTACTCCACCTGGGAGGCGGACCTGGGGCCGAACGAATATGCCTTTCAGAGCCAAACAGAGTGGTTTAGCCTGCTGGGGGCCTCCTGGCATGTGGGTGTGGATGGGGTCTCGGCCTCGATGGTGTTGCTCACGGCCATCCTTACTCCGCTGGCCATGCTCATTGCGTTTGAGCACACCGACCGGCCCCACACACTGATGGCGCTTTTCCTGTTCATGCAAACGGGGATGTTTGGCGTTTTTGTGGCGCTGGATATGCTGATCTTCTTCCTGTTCTACGAGATCGGCCTGGTCCCGATGTACTTCATCATTTACCTGTGGGGCGGGGAAAACCGCGATGCCGCCTCGCGCAAGTTCTTCATCTACACTATGGCAGGCTCGCTGGGGCTGTTGCTGGCGATGCAGCTCATCGCGGTGGTGGTGGGGCGCGAGGTCAACAACGGCAACCCGACCTTCGACATCCCCACCTGGCTGGAGGTCTGGCCACAACTCACGCTGGAAAGCGAGATCCTGGGCTTTGCCCCGGCGGCGGTCAAGTGGTTTGCCTTGCTGGGCTTTACGCTTGCCTTTGCGCTCAAAATCCCGATCTTTCCCTTGCACACCTGGTTGCCGGACGCCCACACCGAAGCCCCCACGGCAGGCTCGATGCTGCTGGCCGGCGTGTTGCTGAAGCTGGGCGCCTATGGCTTTCTGCGCCTGGTCATCCCGCTCTTTCCGCTGGAGTGGACCGAACTCCGCACCCCGACGATCCCGCTGCTGAACCTGGAACTGGAATTTTTGCAATTCCAGGCGGTGCAGGCGCTGGCCCTGCTGGCCACCCTGAGCATCGTTTTTGGGGCTTTTTCTGCCTGGGCGCAGGATGACTTCAAGAAGCTGGTGGCGTATAGCTCCGTGAACCATATGGGGTTTGTGGCGATGGGCCTGGCGGTGTTTGCGGCGGTCTATGGCAGCACCTTTGCCTACTCGATGAACACGCCCGAACGCGCCGAACTGCGGCTTTAGCGAGAGCGCCCGGCCCGACCTGCTGTTGCAAAGCATGGGCCAAACGCTGGAACAGGCCGACGTGGACACCCTGCTGGGCCAGGAAGCGACCCTGGAAAACGTGCTGGCCAGCCGAGACGCACGCGCGGCACTGGGTTTTGCCAAGCTACAAGACCTTTACGGGCAGGAGGGGCTGGAGATCAGCTGCGCGGGCGGGGCACCCTTTAGCCTGCAAGTCCCCAGCGCCTCCACCTGTAGCATCACCGCCTTCCCCAAGATGGAAGAAAACCGCCACAACGCCACGCTGGCGCTCAACGGCGCGGTGATGCAGATGTTTAACCACGGCCTCAGCGCGGCGGGGATGTTCTTGCTGGTTGGGGCGCTCTATCACAAGGCGCACACCCGCGACCTGCGGCGCTTTGGTGGGCTGTGGCACACCATCCCGGTTTACGGCGGCATCCTGGTCTTCACCAGCATGGCCAGCCTGGGCTTGCCGGGCCTGAACGGGTTCATTGGCGAGTATCTGGTGGTGGCGGGGTCCTTCCCGGTGGATGCTTCGAATGGTACATCGTCATCAGCATGATCGGCTTGCTCATCACCGGGGCGTATATCCTCAAGGGCATTCAGAAGGTGCTGCAAGGTCCGCCCAATCCCGAATGGCAGCACTACCACGAAACGCATCATAGCCTGGAACTAAACCGGCGCGAATTGCTGGCGATTGTGCCGCTGATGGTGCTGATGCTCATCACGGGGTTATACCCCAACTGGATTTTGCCGATCATCAACGAGTCGGTCGGCGGTATGTTCCTCGCGCTGCTGGGAGGGGGTTAAGCAACGATGGAATTCAACGGCATTTTGACCGGGGTGGTGTTCGTGCCGACTGTGGCCGCGATCATCATCTCTTTCTGGGGAAAGAGCAGCGCCAAGAGGCGCGCGTCATCGCGGCGATGGCCACGCTGGCCAGCTTGCTGCTGAGCGCCTTCGTGATGGTGGCCTATGATGTGGATGCGGCCAACGCGGCCCACGCCGCCAACATCGCCACCGCAACGCCAGACCACTCTACCTGGGCTTCGAAGACCAGGTAGAGTGGATCGCGGAGCTGGGGCGTGAGCTATCACGTGGGGGTAGATGGCCTCACGGCGGTGATGATCTTCCTGACCGGGCTGGCCTCTTTTGGTGGGGTGCTCATCTCTTGGAAGATTCAGGACCGCACGCGGGAGTTTATGGCCTTCTTCCTGCTGCTGGTGGCGGGTGTATACGGCGTGTTTATCTCGGTGGACCTGTTCCTGCTGTTCTTCTTCTACGAGCTGGCGATCTTCCCGATGTACTTCCTGATCGCGGGCTGGGGTTGGAAGGACCTGCGCGAATACGCCGCCATGAAGCTCACGCTCTACATCCTGATCGGCTCGTTTTTCTCGTTGCTGGGCATCCTGGCGCTGTACTTTATCGCCGGGCAGCACAACGGCTACTACAGCTTTAACTTTCAGGATATTTACATGGCCGCGCAGGGGGGCGCCTTCGACCAGCTGGATTACCTGGGCATCGACGGCCTGACGGCCTCGCGCTTCTGGTTCCCCTTTGTGTTCATCGGGTTTGCGGTGCTGGGGGGCCTCTTCCCCTTCCATAACTGGTCGCCAGATGGCCACGTGGCGGCGCCGACCGCTGTTTCGATGATCCACGCCGGGGTGCTGATGAAGCTGGGCGCGTTTGCGGCCTTGCGCGTGGGGGTGCAGTTGATGCCAGATGGCGCGCGCATCCACCTGCCCTGGATCATCTTCCTGGCGCTGGTGAACGTGGTCTATGGGGCATTTATTGCCTTCCGCCAGCGCGACTTCAAGTATGTGATCGGCTTTTCGTCGGTCTCGCACATGGGGTTGGTGCTGGTCGGGTTGAGCAGCATGAACATCACCGGGCTAACGGGCGCAGGCTTGCAGATGTTTAGCCATGGCGTGATGACCGCGCTGTTCTTCTCCTGCGTGGGGATGGTTTACGACCAGGCGCACACCCGCGACCTACCCAGCCTGG
>JAAUUD010000437.1 GCA_012031655.1 Anaerolineae bacterium
GCTTCGACCTGCTCCACAAAATCCGGGGCGTTGACAGCGATGCGGACCACCTCCCCATAGAGTGCTTCGATATCCTGAATGGGGGTCGAGACAATGGGCTTGTGCGCGGCCATGTATTCCAGCGTTTTGGTGGGGCTGAGGTAGCGCGTGGCCGCGTTGATGGCAAAGGGCACCAGCGCCACATCAAAATGGGCCAGGTAGGCCGGCAGGCTGGCGTAGGGCTTCATGCCCAGGTAGTGCAGGTTGGGCGCCTGGGGTAGCTCGGCGGGGTCAATTTTGGCCACCGGGCCAATCAGCACAATCTGCCAATCGGGGCGGGCTGCCGCCATCAGCGCCAGCAAAGGCAGGTCCATGCGCTCGTCAATCACGCCGTAGTAGCCCAGCACCGGGCCGCTGCCGCTGGGCAGGTCCGCCGGGCGGGGGAAGGCATAGCGGTTGGCGGCGCGGGCAAAGTGCTCGATCTCCACACCGCTGGGGAAGAGGTGCGTGCTGGTGTTGTGAGAGGCGCGGCTTTGGTAGAGGCTCACACCGCCGGTAAAGACCAGGTTCGCACGGGCCAGCATGCGCGCTTCCCACTCGCGCAGTTGCGGCGGCGCCCCTTTGAAAGCAGAAAGCTCGTCCATCACATCGTAGACCAGCATATGATGCGTAATGCTTTCCACAAAATGCCAGCCCATCGGCGTATACAGCCAGATGAGGCGGCGTTGGCTGCCCACTTCGCCCAGGTAATCGTTCAGCAACTTCTGGTACGTCAGCGCGGTGAGGGGGTCGCTATGGCCGATCCAGGTCGGTTGGGGGGTGGGTTGCAGCAACTGCACCACGCTGACCTTATCTTCGGTATGGGTAACGCGCAACTGCGGGCTGGAGACCTGCTGGCTGGCGACGGGTTCTTCCACAAAGAAAATGCGGTAGGGGTAGTGCTGCCCCAGGCGAGAGAGCAAATGTTGGGGGCGCTGCCACACAAAGTCCCAGCGCAGGTGGCTGATGCAGATGAGGTCTGTCATCGTGATGTTCCTTCTGTGTCGCGATTGGACACGGCTACAGGTGTGCCAGGCGAGCCTGGGCAGCTTGAAGAGCGTTAGCCATGGGCGGGTAGAGGGTGCGTTCGCCATTCGGCGCCACCGCATCCCACAACCCGCTCAGGCAAAGGCGGTCATCTTCCCACCCTGGGTATGCCAGGATGGGATACAGGCACAGGCCCCACAGGGCAACCCTGCTTGCAAGAGGGTCTGGCATTCTTGCGCCATGGTGTGCAGCCAGGCGGCGCGGTCTTCGCCTTCGGCGCCGGTTTCGGCAATCAGAAAGGGGCGCTGATAGCGCGCATACACCTCCTGAGCTATCTGGTGAAAAGGGCGATAGTCAGGGTGGCCAAGGGGGATCGTCTCGCCCTCGTAATCCACTGGTTGTTGCCGTAGAAATTCAGGCCGATGAGGTCCAGGGCCCCAGGGTGGCCGCCCAGTTCGGGGCAAAGCCTGCCGCAGAGCATATCCCAGGCCTGGAACTGCGCTTGCCGATAGGCCTCGGCGTCTTGTGCCTGGTGCGGGCGCTCCGGGTGGTGGGTCAGGTGGATCACCGGATCAATGGCCAGAAAGCGCGCGCGCGGCAGCACCGCACAGATGGCCTCCTGAGCGGCCAGGCTGCCGCACCAACTGTTGCTTGAGCGCAAAGCTGCGCTCCCGTGCATGGGGGTTGAGCTTTCCGGCATCGCCCCCGGCCCAGGCCCAATACGAAATCTCGTTGACCGGGCAAAAGATCGGCACGCCAGGCACTTGCTCCGCGATCACCCGCGCCACTGCCGCCGCAAAATGCCGAAAGCGGTCCACAAACGCGGCAGAGAAGATGTCCAGGTCGTCTGGGTAGCCAAAGTGGCAAAGGTCCCAGAGCGCTTGCAGACCGCTCTCGCGCACAGCCCCCAGATAGTTCACCAGGATGGAAAAGTCATAGCGGTAGGGGCGCACCTCCAGGCGGTGCCAGCGCACCCCGGTGCGGAGGGTGGTCAGCCCCAGGGCACGCACCCGCTGAAAATCCTGGCGAGCGAAACGGTCGTGCCGGGTGGTGGCCAGCATGTCCAGGCGCTTGCCGCGCGCGTTCCGTTGTGTCGCGCACTCAAAGCCCGCCATAAAAAAGCTCTGGAAAGGGGATAGCATAGCCAAGGGCTGGGGAACGATGCGCGTCACTTGAAAAACCCTCGATAGCACAGCCCCTGTTGGGGCACCAGGCGTGGATAACAGTTGTCTATAGGCCCCATGATAGAGAGAGGCTGCGTGGCAAACATGAGCCAACTGACCTGTTCCCCCTCCGCCGATGCGCCTCAAGATGTGTGGGCCTCCTGCCTACTGTGTGCTTGCGGTCCTGGGCCATCTGAGCCACGGAAGCCAGCCCCCTGGCTCATGTTGCTGGGTAGCGGGGCACGTATAGTGGGTAGCAAATCGCTTACTTACGGCTCGCCAGGGCCGGGAAAATGGGGACGAGCAAGCATCATGTTTTACACAGATGGCCAACTTCAGTATGAGGTGCGCGTAGAAAAGCCCAATCCGCTGTTCGCCAAGATGCTTCAGCAAGCCATTGGCGGCAACGAAGGCGAAATGCGCGTGTGCATGCAATATCTGTTCCAGGCCTGGGCGTTGCCCAGCAAGCTCAGCAAATATCGCGATTTACTCTTGCAGACTGGCGCCGAGGAAATCGGGCATATCGAGATGCTGGCGACCGCCGTTGCTAAAAATTTAGAAGGCGCGCCCATTGAACTTCAGGACCAAGCCGCCCGCGATAACTCGGTGGTCGAGACGGTGCTGGGCGGCATGATGCCACGTCACTTCCTGTCGTCGGGCCTGCACGCGCTGCCTGTGGATGCCAATGGTGTGCCCTGGAGCGGGGGGTATGTGGTGGCCAGTGGAAACCTGGCTGGCGATATGTATGCTAATGTAATGGCCGAGGCCACTGGGCGCACCCTGGCCACCCGCCTCTACGCCATGACCGATGACCCCGGCATGAAGCACATGCTGGCCTACCTCATCGCACGCGACGCCATGCACCAGAACCAATGGCTGGCCGTGTTGGAAGAACTGGGCGAGCACCTGCCCGTGCCCGCCAGCTTTCCGCAAGGCGAAGAAAACCAGCAGTACAACTATGCCTTCATGGAAACCGGCGTTAACGGCATGAAGACGCCCGAAGGCCGCTGGACGCGGGGCAAATCCATTGATGGCCAGGGTGAGTTCTCGGTGGTGTCTCAACCTGGCGCTGGCCAGCCTGACCTGGCCGAACCGACCCACGCCACCTACGACAAGTCAACGCAACGCCAGTACGCCTGCCAG
>JAAUUD010000438.1 GCA_012031655.1 Anaerolineae bacterium
ACGGGTGCTGTAACCATTGATATTGCTGATGATGATTTGCCGGGCTGGTCCTCTCCGCCGATGAACTGAGCATTGAAGAGGGCAGCAGCGGCACCTACATCGCCCGGCTGAACAGCCAGCCAACCGCCCCGGTCGAAGTGGTGGCCAGTAGTGTCGATGCGCGTTGCGAGGTGAGCGGGGGCGGCGTGCTGGATGGCACGACCTGGGACGATGGCCGGGTGATTACGGTGACGGTGCCAGAAAATAACCTGATTGACCCGGACGTGCCCTGCCGCATCGCGCATCGCGTTACCAGCGCCGACCCGGCGTATAGCACCCTGGGGAGCGTCCCGTCGGTACAGGTTGAGGTGATTAATAATGATGTGGTGAATCTGGTGTACGAACCTGCCAGCCTGACCGTCCCTGAAGGGGGCCAGGCGAGCTTCACCGTTCGGCTGACCGCACAGCCTATTGCGGCGGTTGTCCTCAACCCCACGCCCTCGGCGGATTGCGAAGTGACGCCCGCAGCAGCCCTGAACGCCCAAAACTGGCAGGTTGGCGTGAGCGTGAACGTGGTGGGGCAGGAAGACGAGCGCGTCACTGGCGACCGCGTGTGCGAAGTCGGCTTTAGCCTCAGCAGCACGAACGACGCCTTCACGGTGGCGGCGGATGCCCTGCCCGGATTGTCTGTTACGGTGACGGAGAATGATGCGGCGGGGTTGATCCTGAACACCGACCGCTTGAACGTGGCGGAGGGGGAAGCCGCGACCTACACAGCACGCCTCACTGCACAACCCAGCGCCCCGGTGAGTCTGGCGCCCATCCCAGACCAGCCCGGTTGCGAAGCGCAGGCCGAAGGGCTGCTCACCGCAGAAAACTGGGACGTGGGCGTGGCTGTTACGGTGACGGCGCTGGATGATCGGTTGGCGGGCGGCGACCGCGCCTGCGTGATCCAGCACGCGCTGGCCAGCGAGGCGGCGGCCTTTAACCTGGGGGTGGGTGCTTTGCCCCGCCTCACCCTGAACATCGCGGACAACGATACGCCCGGCGTGGTCATCGGTGCCCGGACCGTCACGCAAACCGAGGGGCGCAGCAATGAATATCAGGTGGCGCTGGAAAGCCAGCCCATCGCGCCGGTTCAGCTTAGCGTGAGCAGCGACGCTGCCCTGTGCCGGTTGGAGCTGGACGGCACCTTGACCCCTGAAACCTGGGAAACGGGCGTTACCGTCACCGTGAGCAGCGCCGATGATGGCATTGTGCAGGGAACGCGTAGCTGCCGCCTGACGCACACGCTCCGCAGCACAGACCCCGCCTACGATTTAGGCGCCGATCAACTGCCCGCTGTGGAAGTGCGTGTCGAAGATAATGATACGTTGGGTGTGGTCATTAGCGCGGGCGAGCTGCGTTTGGTGGAGGGCGAAACAGTGGGCTACCGCGTGACGCTGGGCAGCGAACCTGCCGCACCGGTCGCGCTGAACGTCCTGACTTCGGATGCACGTTGCCAGGTCAGCGCAGAGACGCTGCTGGACGCAGAAAATTATGATGAAGGCATCCTGGTGGAAGTGAGCGTGGCGGATGATACGGTGGCGCTGGGGAGCTTCGCCTGCACCCTCACGCACCAGCTCACCAGCGACGACGCCAACTACACCCTGGGGCCGAATGCCTTGCCGGGGGTTGTGGTGCAGGTGGATGACGACGATAGCCCGGGCCTGGCACTGGGGGAAACCACCCTGCGCCTCACGGAGGGCACCACTGGCGCCTTTAGCCTGGTCCTGAACAGCCAGCCTCAGGCCCCGGTGACGGTCAGCGCCAGCACGGAGTCGGAAGCCTGTACGCTCAGCCTGTCCGCAAATACGCTGGATGAAAACACCTGGCAGGAGGGCGTCACGCTCACGGTGAGCGTTGCAGACACCCCCTTTGCCGAAGGGGAACGCGAGTGCATTATCCGCTATACCCTCAGCAGCGACGACGCAAACTATACCCTGGATGGAGCCGCCCTGGCGCAGACCGTGGTCACGGTGGTAGATGACGAGCAGCCGGCCTGACGCTCGAAGTCGGTGTCCTGGAGGTCGAAGAAGGCGCAGAGGTAAGCTACCGGGCATCGCTCACCAGTCCGCCGCGTGGCGAGGTGCGCCTGGAAGTAACGGCCACGCAGGATTTCTGCCAGGCCGAGGTGCGCGGCACCTTTTCCATTGAAAATTGGGAGGCGGGCCTGCCGGTTCGGGTAAGCATCGTGGATGATGGCGATATTCAGGCGGGTGCACGGAGTTGTGTTTTGCGCCACGTCCTGGTTTCAGAGGATGACCCGGCCTATAACCTGCCAGCGCTTGACCTGCCTGAGGTGAGCGTGGTGGTGAATGATGATGAATTTATCGGGTTCGCGTTTTCGGAAACGGAAATCGAGGTCACTGAGGGCGAAGCGGTGACTTATGTCATTCGCCTGGGCAGTGTGCCGGGCGCGCCGGTGCAACTGGGAGCGGTTTCCTCCGCTTTTGATTGCGCGGTGACCCTGGAAGGCAACACCCTGGACGCCGAAAACTGGGATGAGGGCCTGACGGTGCGCGTGGAGGCCCGCCCGAATGACGTAGCCCAGCCCGACCGCGAATGCGAAATTCGGCACAGCGCGAGCAGCACCGACCCCAGCTATCGGTTATCACAGGAGCGGATGCCGGTGGTCATGGTGGGGATAGCAGATGATGACGTGGCGGGGGTGGTGATTGGGCCGGGTGAGATTGAGATTGCGGAAGGTGGCGTGGGGAGCTACCTGATCACGCTGACGAGCGTGCCCACGGCGCCAGTGAGCGTGGTGGTGAGCAGTTCGGAGGCGCGGTGCCAGGCGACGGTGCTGGGAGCGCTGAACGCGACGAACTGGAACACGGGGGTGACGGTGGGGGTGACGGTGGTCGATGATGCGCGGAACACCGGGGATGCGGTGTGCGTGCTGTCGCACAGCACCAGCAGCGACGACGCGAACTACGCGCTGGAAGCCGACGCCCTGGCGCAGGTGGAGGTGCAGGTGAGGGACGACGATGCGTTGCCGCTGGGGGTGCCGGAAGGCGACTTGCGGGTGGTGGAAGGCGAGTCGCTGACGTTGCCGCTGGTCTTGATCGCGGCGCCGACCGAGGAGGTGGCGCTGAGTGTGGAGAGCGACGCGGCGGCGTGCGGGCTGAGTTTTCCGGAGACGCTGGACGCGGAAACCTGGCAGGGTGAAGCGGCGGTGACGGTCACGGTGGAGGATAACCGCCAACTGGACGGAGAGCGCACCTGCACATTGCGCTATGCGCTGAGCAGCGAGGACCCGAACTACGCGGACTTTCCGCTGACC
>JAAUUD010000439.1 GCA_012031655.1 Anaerolineae bacterium
CGGCCGTCGATCCGGCGAACGCCAGCCGGTCCACCGCCGACCTGCTGTTCTGGCCGGTGACGGTCGGCAGCAGCCTGCTGGTGCTGGGCAGCCTGCCGCCGGAGATGGCGGCGCGGGCGCGTCCGGTGCTCAATGGCGCGGTGGTGGGGCTGGCGTTGCCTGCTGGCGGGCTATCAGATTCGAGCGCTACTTTAACCACCACATCCCCGCGCCGCCGAGGTGTACTACGCCAGGCGCTTCAGCGACGAGTACGACCCGCTCTTCCGCCTGCGCGACCTGCCAGACGGCACCCGGGTGTACATCATCGAAGATGTGGTCTATTGGGATGTGCTGCCGCGCGCCTTCATCTTCTACCTGGATCGCCCCAACACGCGGGTAAAGGTCCAATACCCGGCTGGTGTGACGGCGGCCTGGCTGGCCAGCCTGCCCCGGGATGCGCCGCTGGCCTTCTTTGTGCGCCAGGACGACCAGAACAGCCAGCGCTTGCTGGCGGAAGTGCTGGGTGCCCAGGGGCCCACGCCCAGCCCGCTCAAGGTGCCGCCAGAGCGCGAGCTATGGCTCTACGAAGTGCCGCTGGGCGCCGCGCCTCCATGAAGCGCGCTGCGGCTATTCTTTTTCGTAGGGCTTGCCAACGGCCTTGGGCGGCAAGGCACGCCCAATGAGGCCCGCCAGCACCACAATCGTGACGATATAGGGCACCATTTGCAGGAACTGCACCGGGATGTTGACATTGAGCGCCTGCAAGCGCACGCCCAGCGCATCCGAAAAGCCAAAGAGCACCGCCGCACCCAGCGAGCCCAGCGGGGTCCACTTGCCGAAGATGAGCGCCGCCAGCGCGATAAAACCGCGTCCGCTGGTCATGTTGTCTGTAAAGCGCCCGGTGACTTCCAGCGTGAACCACGCCCCGCCCAGCCCGGCGATCAACCCGCCAATGAAGACGTTGATCCAGCGCGTGCGGTTGACGTTGATGCCGAGTGTGTCGGCGGCGCTGGGGTGCTCGCCCACGGCGCGCATCCGCAGGCCCCAACTGGTGTTAAACAGGATGAGGTGCGTCAGCAGGATGACCACGAACATGCTATAGAAGATGGGCTTGTTGTTAAAGAGCGCCTGGCCCACGATGGGCAGGTCGGCCAGCAGCGGGATGGCCACGGTGGGCAGGGTGATGGTCCCGGCTTCGCTGCTCAGCAGGAACTCGCTACGGACGAAGCTGGTGACGCCCAGCGCCAGGATGTTGATCACCGTCCCGCTGACGATCTGATCGGTTTTAAAGGTGATGCTCAGCCAGGCGTGCAGCAGGGCCACGATGCCGCCGCTCAGCACGGCCACGCCCACGCTCAGTAACAGGGCCAGGTTATCGGCCATTTCGGGGTAGTCGCGCTGGATGAAGAACAGGGTTGCGAAGCCAAAGCAGGCGCCAAAGAGCATCATGCCCTCAATGGCGATGTTCACCACGCCAGAGCGCTCGCACCACAGCCCGGCCATCGCGCCCAGCGCAATGGGCGTGGCCAGGCGCAGGCTCTCGCTGAACATGGTGGTGACGTTGGTGCGGTCGCCTGCTGCCGCCGCGATGAGCACCGCCGGGATGATCAGCACACCGTTAAACGCCAGAAAGAGCAGCGCCCAGCGCTTGAGGCTGCGCGGGGCCTCTGCCCCGGCCAGCACCACCGCCACCGACCCGCCAATGACCATCGTAAAGGCGGTGAACAGCAAAAACCCCTGGGTGGGCACGGTGACGTGCGGCACGTCTTCCACCGCACCGGCTTCGAGGGTCAGGGTGGTGGTGGTGTCGGCGTCGCTGGCGCTGGCGCCAAAGAAAACCAGCAACCCCAGCACAAAGAAAAACACGCCGATCAACACCCGCCGATTGACGGTAAAGCGACTCCAGAAGCCGCCCGCTTGTGGGGCGGTGGTGGTTCCAGTTGCCATAGTCCAATCATCCTCTGAGGGGGGCCAGCAGCCCGCTTCCAACTCCGTGTGGGCGGATTGTAGCCGATTCTCCGGCAAGCTGCACCAGCGGATTTTGGCTGGGGCAGGGCTGACAGCCGCCCTGCTTTGCACTATACTGGCGCTATGATCTGGTGTTCCCTGTGGTGCGACCCCCACTGATGGCCAGCGCACAATTCCGTTTTCACGGGGCGCTGAACGACTTTCTGCCGCCGCGCCGCCGTGTGGTGCGCTTTGCCCACGCCTTTACTCACCTGGGGTCCGTAAAGGACATGATCGAGGCGCTGGGCGTGCCCCATCCAGAAATTGACCTGATCTTGGTGGATGGGCGGGCGGTGGATTTTGGCTATCTGGTGCAGGATGGCGACTGCATCGAGGTCTACCCGTTCTTCGCACAGGTAGAAACCCCCGGCCCCTTGCGGCATTTGCGCCCGCCACCCCTGGCCGAAGCCCGCTTTGTGCTGGATACGCACCTGGGCAAGCTGGCGAACTACCTGCGGATGCTGGGCTTCGACACGCTCTATCGCAATGACTACCCGGATGATGAGCTGGCGCGGCTTTCCAGCAGCGAAGACCGCATTTTGCTCACGCGGGACCTGGGCGTGCTCAAGCGGGGCATTGTGCAGCATGGCTACTACGTCCGCCACACCAACCCGGAACAACAATTGGTGGAAATCCTGGCGCGCTACGATCTGCTGAAGGGGTTGCAGCCCTTCCGGCGTTGTATGCACTGTAATGGGCTGCTGCATCCGGTGGAAAAAAGCGCCCTGGCCGGCAACTGCCGCCCAACATTTTGCAGGATTACGCAGACTTCCACGCCTGCGCCGATTGCGGCAAGGTCTACTGGCGCGGTTCGCACTACGACCGGATGCGCGCCTTTATCCAGCGTGTGCTGGGCCTGGATTGGGGGTAAAGCCATGACGAATTCGCCCGCGCCGAGCCTGCTCTATCCACCGGCGGCCCCCCCCACCGAGGCCACGCCCCGCCCCATTGATCCGCAGGATACGCTGCAACTGGCCCGCATCGCGGCGGAAATTGCGCCGGGGCGCGGGTACATTGCGTTTATCCAGGCGGAGTTGCAGCGTCTGGTCCGCGACCCAGCCACCCTGCGCTATCGCCAGGCAGTGCTGGCCGATGCGCTGGCCCTGCCAGAACTGGTGACGGGGTTGGGCGGCTTTCTGGCGCTGGCCGAAAACCTGGAAGGCTTTATTGGGTTTGCCAGCCGCCGCGAGGATGGCCTGCGTCAGGTGGTGCTGCGCCTGGGCGAACTGGAAAATTACCTGGCCAGCGTGGAGCACCTGCACGCCCTGCTGAGCGGCCTGGCGGAG
>JAAUUD010000440.1 GCA_012031655.1 Anaerolineae bacterium
CCTTGGCATTAACGCCGGAGCTGCGTTCGCTGTGGTGATGACCGTCTATCTGCTCGGTAGCCCGTCGTTGTCGATCTATGCGGTGGCCGCGCTGATTGGTGCGGCAGCGGCAGCGGTGATCGTCTATGGCCTCGGCTCGATGGGGCGCGGCGGTCCCACGCCACTGCGCCTGACGCTGGCCGGGGTCATCCTGACCGCGTTCGTCTCCGCAATGACCACCGCGATTCTCATCCAGGATCAGGAAACGCTGGATCAGATTCGCTTCTGGCTGGCAGGCTCACTTGCTGGGCGCAAGATGGACCTGGTTTACCAGACCGCCCCGCTCATCCTGAGCGGCCTGGTGGGGGCCGTGCTGCTGAGTCGGCAAATCACCACCATCAGCCTGGGCGAAGACGTGGCCAAAGGGCTGGGGCAGAACGTGCTGCTGGTGAAAAGCCTGGCCGCGTTGATGGTTGTGCTGCTGGCCGGGGGTTCGGTGGCGCTGGCGGGGCCGATTGGCTTTGCTGGCTTGGTGATCCCACATGTGGTGCGCTTTATCGTTGGGGTTGACTACCGCTGGGTGATCCCCTATTCGGCGGTGCTGGGCGCCATGCTGGTCACGGTGGCCGATGTGGCGGCGCGGGTGGTCATCCGCCCGCAGGAGATGCCCGTGGGCATTATGCTGGCCCTGCTGGGCGCGCCGTTCTTCATTTACCTGGCCCGCTGGAAGGTGCACCGCTGATGGCCACTCGGCCCGACTTTCGCCCAAGCTGGATCACCCTGCGTGCGCGGCGGCTGCCCCTCTCGCTGAAGCTGGACCGCCGCGTGCCGCCGATGGCCCTGGCCATCCTGAGCTTTACCCTGGTCGTGCTGGTGCTCAGCATCAGCTATGGCGATTACGACATCTCCCCTGTGGAAGTGGTGCAAACCCTGCTGGGCCTGGTGCCGGCTGACCATCCCCAGGCGGATGATTTTGATCTGGTGGTCCACACCTTGCGCCTGCCGCGCATCCTGACCGCTTTTCTGGTGGGGGTGGCGCTGGGCACCTCGGGGGCCATCATGCAGGGCATCCTGGGCAATCCGCTGGCCGAACCGGGCATCCTGGGCGTGAGCGCCGGGGGCGCCTGGCCGCCGTGAGCATGATCGTCTGGTTGGAGGAAGTGCCGCTCTCTGCCCTGCCCTGGGCGGCTTTTGGCGGCGCCCTGGCCACCGCCCTGGCCATTTATCTGCTGGCCTGGCGCGATGGTGGCAGCACCCCCATGCGCCTGATCCTGATCGGGGTGGCGTTTGCCTCGGCACTGGGCGGCGTGATGACCTTTATGCTGGTCTTTGGCGACATTGATGATGTACAGCAGGCTTACATCTGGCTGGCGGGCAGCGTCTATGGCAGCACCTGGAACGATGTTCACACCCTGGGCGCCTGGGTACTGGTCCTGTTGCCGGTTGCGTTGTTCTCTGCCCGGCAATTAAACACCCTGGCGCTGGGCGACGAGATCGCGCGCGGGCTGGGTGCCGCCGTGGAGCGGCAACGTTTGCTGCTGCTGGCGGTGAGCGTGGGCCTGGCCTCGGCAGCGGTGACCGTGGCCGGGACAGTGGGCTTTGTGGGGCTGGTGGCTCCGCATATCACCCGGCGCCTGGTGGGTCCCTCGCACGAAGGGCTGCTGCCAGTGACCGCCCTGCTGGGGGGCGCGTTGCTGGTGCTGGCGGACCTGCTGGGGCGCTGGATCATCGCGCCTTCCGAATTGCCGATTGGCATCGTGACCGCCCTCATCGGCGCGCCCTACTTTCTGTTTTTGTTGTCCCGTGCTCGTTAGGAGGAGCAGCCTGCATGAGCGACCTCATCCACATCGATAACCTTTCGCTGTCCTACGATGGCCGGACCTTCGTGGTGCATCAGTTGAACCTGCACATCGCGGCGGGCAGCATCACGGCCCTGGTCGGCCCGAACGGGTGTGGCAAATCGACCCTGCTGCGCGGGCTTTCGCGCTTGCTCAAGCCTTCTAACGGCGCGGTTTACCTCTCCGGGCAGGCCATCCACGCCATGAAAGCACGCGACCTGGCCCGCCAATTGGGCATCCTGCCCCAGGCCCCCACCGCCCCGGAGGGCCTGACCGTGCATGAGCTGGTTGCACAGGGCCGCTACCCCCACCAGACCTGGTTGCAACAATGGAGCCAGGAAGATGAGCGGGTGGTTCAGGGCGCGCTGGAGATGACCAACCTCACCCTGTTTGCCGACCGCCCAGTGGATACCCTCAGCGGGGGGCAACGCCAACGTGCCTGGATTGCGATGGCGCTGGCCCAGCAAACCGAGGTGCTGCTGCTGGATGAACCCACGACCTACCTGGACCTGGCCTATCAAATGGATGTGCTGGACCTGCTGGAAGACCTGAACGCCGAAGGGCGGACGATTGTCATGGTGCTGCACGACCTCAACCAGGCGGCCCGCTATGCAAATCGTATCGTGGCGTTACGCGGCGGGCAGATCGTGGCCCAGGGCAGCCCCGAACAGGTGATGACGCCGGAGAACATTTTGCAGGTGTTTGGCCTGAGGGCGGAAGTGGTGACGGACCCCATCACCGGCACACCCCTGTGCCTGCCTGTGGGGCGGCGTGGATCGCGACGGGCCAGGGCGGCCAGCGCCAACGGCAGCGCCCCCGCTCCGCAAAAAGTACCGGGGGACCTGCACCATGCCTGATCTCGCCTCGACCTTAGCGCAGGTAGCCCGCACCGCACCGGAATTTTGCGCGGCGGTGGGGCCGCTGGAAGGGGACTGGTTTGGCGCGGCCAACCTGGCTGATCCTGCTCACCCGGCGCTGCTGGCCAACCTGGAACGCATCCGCCGGGCTTACCCCGGGGCGTGATGCTCGGACGCAGGGCGCGCTGTTCATCAATGAATATAGCTGGTTTGTGTGTGGCCCGGCGATTGGCGCCTTTCTGCTGGCCCAGGAAGTGCCGGACCTGGCGCCGGAAAACGTCGCGCTCTGTGCCCAGACCTACACCTGGCACGAGGATGGCGCCAGCGGCGAGGCCGAACGCCTGGCGGTGCGCTTTTTGAGCATGCGCTGCGGTCGGTTGGGCGGCCAGGTGCCCCCCGGCCAGGCGGCGGGGATTGCCCTGGCGGATGCCTGGATGTTCTGGGATATTTACAAGATTTACTACAATGAAGAACTTTCCGCACAGAAACTGCGCGAACTGCTGAATCGTGCGGGTATTATTGTCGATTACCGGGGCAGTGTCATTCAGTTATGGTGCAGTACGTATCAGCCAATCTCTCATCAGTGAAGTGTTGAA
>JAAUUD010000441.1 GCA_012031655.1 Anaerolineae bacterium
TCCCGCCGTGCCGCCGCGTGGCCACGATCTCGAAGCCGAGGCTGTGCCAGGTCGCGTGCGATCTTCAGCGCGTTGCCTTTGTCAAATCGTTCACGCTGATGAACGCGTATCCTTCCATCGGGAGTGGGTTACCTGCCGCAATCTGCGACTTGGCAAATGCGTGCCCAAAACTTTCTGCATGGCCCATCACCTCGCCCGTGGAGCGCATTTCCGGCCCCAGGCGCACCTCCGCCCCTGGGAACTTGACGAACGGCAACACCGCCTCCTTCACGAAAAACCCCTGCACGCGAGGTTCTTCCACAAACCCCAGCTCCGCCAGTCGCTTCCCGGTGGCGATCTGCGCGGCGTATTGGGCCAGCGGGTGCCCGGTGGCCTTGCTCACAAACGGGACCGTGCGGCTGGCGCGGGGGTTGACCTCCAGCACATAAACGATGTCGTCCAGAATGGCGCACTGGATGTTGAACAACCCCCGCACGCCCAACGCCAGACCAATCCGCCGGGTATAGTCGCGGATGATGTCCAGGTGGTAGTAGCTGATCTTATAGGGCGGCAACACACAGGCAGAGTCGCCGCTGTGCACACCGGCTTCTTCGATGTGCTGCATAATCCCGCCGATGGTCACCTGATGGCCATCGCACAGCGCATCCACGTCCACCTCAAAAGCATCATCCAGAAATTGGTCAATCAGCACCGGGTGCCCGGTCCACTCGATGTGCTTCTCCAGCCAGCTCAGCAGCTCGTCATCCTCAAAAACAATGCCCATCCCGCGCCCGCCCAGCACATAAGAGGGCCGCACCAGCACCGGGTAACGGATGGCATGGGCGGCGCGCAGGGCTTCGGCCTGGTTAAAGGCAATCGCACCACGGGGTTGGGGGATTTCCAGCACAGTGAGCAAGGCATTAAAGCGCTGCCGGTCTTCCGCCAGATCAATAGTATCCACCGAAGTCCCCCAGATGGGCGCGCCTGCCTCCTCTAGCACCCGTGCGATGTTCAGCGGCGTTTGCCCGCCAAACTGCACCAGCACGCCGCTGGGCCGCTCGTGCTCCACGATGTTCATCACATCCTCAAAAGTCAGCGGCTCGAAGTACAGCCGGTCAGCCGTGTCATAATCCGTGCTGACCGTCTCTGGGTTGCAGTTAACCATGATGGTCTCGTAGCCGAGCTTTTCCAGCGCGTAGCAGGCATGCACACAGCAATAGTCAAACTCGATACCCTGCCCGATGCGGTTTGGCCCGCCCCCCAGGATGACCACCTTGGGCCGTTGGCTGACCTGCGCTTCGTCATCTTGTTCGTAGGTGGAATAGAGATAAGGCGTAAACGCTTCAAATTCCGCCGCGCAGGTGTCCACGCGATAGTAACTGGGCAAGACCCCCAGCGCCTGGCGTTGTGCCCGGACGGCTGCTTCTGGCACGCCCAGCAGCTTGGCCAGGTGCGCGTCCCCAAAGCCGTGCCGCTTGAGCTTGCGGAAGTCACGCGCATCCAGGCGGGCCAGCGCAACGGCGGCGGGGGCTTCATCCCCGGCCTTTCTTCCGCCAGTTGCAGCACCCGCTGCTGAATCGCGATGACCTGCGCCATCTGCTGCACAAACCAGGGGTCAAAGCCGGTATTGGCGGCCACCTCCGCCAGCGGCATCCCGGCATTGATGGCTGCCGCCACCTGGTAAAGGCGCTGGGCCGTGGGGATTTGCAGCGCTTGCGGCGAGGTGCTATCCATGCGTGCTCCAAAACCCAGCACGCCAATATCCAGCGAGCGCAGGCCCTTTTGCAGCGCCTCCGGAAAGGTGCGCCCAATCGCCATGACTTCCCCAACGGCCTTCATCTGCGGCCCCAGCGTGGGGTCCACCCCGGCGAACTTCTCGAAGTTCCAGCGCGGAATTTTGACCACCACATAGTCCAGCGAGGGTTCGAAGCTGGCAGGGGTTTCGCGCGTGATGTCGTTTGGAATTTCGTCCAGCGTGAAGCCCACCGCCACCAGCGCTGCGATTTTTGCAATCGGGAAGCCGGTTGCCTTGCTCGCCAGCGCCGAGGAACGCGACACGCGCGGATTCATCTCGATCACAATCACCTGACCATCGACCGGGTTCACGGCAAATTGCACGTTGGCGCCGCCAGTGGCCAGCCCCACCCGGTCAATGATGGCGCGGGACATGCTCCGCAGGCGTTGCAGTTCCTTATCCGTGAGGGTTTGCACCGGTGCTACGGTAATGCTATCCCCGGTATGCACCCCCATCGGGTCCAGGTTTTCAATCGAGCAGACGACCACAAAATTCCCGTAGCCGTCGCGCATCAGTTCCAGTTCGTATTCCTTCCAGCCCAGCACGCTCTGCTCCACCAGCACGGTTTGCACCGGGCTAAACTTCAGCCCGCGTTCCGCAATGGTGCGCAACTGGCCTTCATCATAGGCCACGCCCCCGCCAGAGCCACCCAACGTAAAAGAAGGCCGCACCAGCACCGGGTAGCCGATGCCCACCGCTGCTTTCACCGCGCCTTCGACCGTGCTCACCTGTTCACTGTGTGCGCTGGCCAGCCCGATTTCATCCATCGCCTGCTTGAACAGCAAACGATCCTCCGCCAGGCGGATGCTTTCCAGCGAGGCTCCGATGAGTTCCACGCCGTAGCGGTCCAGCGTGCCACGCTCGTGCAAGGCCAGGGCCAGGTTCAGCGCGGTCTGCCCGCCTACCGTCGGCAGCAGGGCATCGGGCCGCTCCTGCGCGATGATCAGCTCGCAGATTTCCGGCGTCAGTGGTTCGATGTACGTCACATCAGCAAATTCGGGGTCGGTCATGATAGTGGCGGGGTTGGAGTTCACCAGCACAATGCGGTACCCCTGCGTGCGGAGCACTTTGCACGCCTGCGCGCCGCTGTAGTCAAACTCGGTGCCCTGCCCGATGAGGATAGGCCCAGAGCCAATCACCAGAATGGTCTGAATATCATTGCGTTTTGGCATGGTCGAAGTTCTGCGCCCCTTGTGCAACTTGCGGGCGCAATCATACCCCAGCTTGGGCAGCAGGGCATTGGGCAATTTCGCTTACCCGGCGTGCGGTGCTGGCAGAGAACACCTCCACGCCCAGCAGTTCCATCGGTTGGAGGCTCTCTGCGGTGCGCTGGAGGTACTCTGCCACGCTGAGCCTGTTGGTCAGGGCGCTAATCCCCGGCGAAGATGTCTGCAACTTTCATCTGAAAACCGGCCAGCGCCCCCACGCCCACAACTGTATCGCCCAGTTCATAGGTGGTCAGGTGCTTGTCGGGGTGTAGAGGTCGATTTGCTCG
>JAAUUD010000442.1 GCA_012031655.1 Anaerolineae bacterium
GGGAGCGAGAAGCCGCTCCGCAGCGCGTTGGTGAGCGTGATGAGGGCCTCGACCAGCTGGTCGAGAACATCGCGCTCCAGGCCGAACTGCTGGACCTGCGCGCCAACCGCCTGACCCACCTGCCCGCCAGCGTGCTGCACCTGCCCCACCTCACCAAGCTGGACCTGCGCTGGAACCCCGCGCTGGAGGTGCCCGCCGATTGGGCCGCCGTGTTCGAGGCCCGGGGTTGCCTGGTCTATCGCTAGCGGGACCGTGGGCCAGGGAGAGGGGTGGCGCTGGTGCCGGGGGCAGGCCAATCTGCGCTGCTAGCCTGGATTGGGATGGCCGGGCTGAGCGTGGGCATGTCGGGCTGGTCCGTGGGGGTTATGCAAGGATGAACATGGGGGCACGGCTCGAAGTGGTGCCAGGCGCCTCTCATCTATTTGAGGAAGCCGGCACGCTGGAAACCGCTGCTGCCCAGGCGCGGGCCTGGTTCCAGAATGATCTGCCAGCTTCGGGGGGCGGAACGCGGTAGAGGACGTAGTCTTCTTCCCAGACCACTTCCAGCAGGCCGCGCATGCCCTCCCAGGCGGCAAAATCTTCCTCGGTGTAGCGCACCTGGCCCTCAAACTCAAACTGCCGTCCGGTTTCCCAGACCAGCACATGCGTCACGCCACGCGCGCGCCAGGCGTTCAGGATGGCTTCTGCGCTGCCATCCCCATACAGGCGACGATCTCGCCACCAGCGGAACAGCACAGTGTCTTCCTCGCACACGCGCCCGCCCGCTTCATCGCAATAGAGCGAGCGGGTTTCCCACAAGAAAAGGATGTGCACATCCTCCGGCAAGGTGTTGATTTGCTGGAACATCCAGGCGGTGGTCCCCAGGTTATTTTCCAGATAGGTTTGCTGGTCGATGACCCCCAGCAGATAATCCAGGGGGCGCGCCTCCAGATAGTGGCTAACCAGCGTGGTGCCCTCGATGGTCTGGGCCCCTTCGCGGGGGCGCGTGCCGATCAGATGATTGACCAGCGTCAGGGCCAGGATCAGCGCAACCACTGTCCGCACGATAAAAGCAACATCCAGCGGACGGGCCGGCAGGTGGCGGAGACGGTCCAGGCTATAGGCGGCCAGGAGCGCCCACCAGGGAAAATGGGCATACGAAAGCCGGGTGGCCAGCCCATAGACCGAGGCCAGGCCCAGGCCAGCCCAGGCCAAAAACCCCAGCCCTGCCATCACCATCAGGCTACGCAAGGCGGCGCCTGTGGGCGGGTTGGCCGCACGCGGCACCAGCAGCAACAAAGGCGGCAGCAATAACAACAAGGGGCCCAGCGTGGCGGCAAAATCCCCCCCTCCCTCAAAGCCCAGCACGGTAGCCGCCAGCGGCAGCAGCAGAATTTGCCAACTGCGGTTGGTCAGGCTGCTGCTGGCTGGCTCAGAAAAGTAAAACTCGGCGCTCAGGTCGTCCCATTCGCCCGTTGGCGGGCCAAAGGGATAAACCGGGTTGTCATAAAAGGCCCAGGTGCGCAGCAACCAGGGCAGCACCACCAGCGAAGCCGCCACAGCATAGCGTGCTGCTTGGGCCAACAACCCGGGGGAGCCCCTGACGCCAGCCATAAATCAAAATGTACAGGCCGCCCATCACGCCCCAGGTCACGGTGGTATATTTCACGGACATCACCAGGCCCGCCATCACCCCGGCCAGCACCAGCCAACGAGCCTGCCGGGCGCGTTCTGCGGTCCGCCACTGGTCCAGCGCAATGAACGAGACTGCCGCAAACGCCACCGGCGCCAGGTCCACATAGGGCCAGGTCATCTGCAACCACAGCGAGGTTACACTGAGCAGGAAGGCGACTGTCAACAGCGCAGGCTGGGCGCCAAAGCGCCGCACCGCGAAGCCTCCCACGGCCACCAGCATCAGCAGCCCATAAAACGCATGCAGCGTGGCGGCACCATTCATCCGCCCGGCCAGCAGCGCCATCTGGGCCGCGTAGAGATGTTGAACGGTCTGCGGAAAGCCAAAAAAATGATTGCCCGGCAAGCTGATGAACCGTCCGGCATCCACCCAGAGTTTTGGCCCCACCAGGTGATAGGTGAGGGCATCAAAGCGGGTGGGCGGCGCCAGCGACCAGGTGAACGCCAGCAGCAAATTGGCGCCAATAAACAAGGCCAGGCCGCGATCCCAATGCGTCTTCAGGCGCCAACTGCGCGCCCAGGCCCACACTGCGCCCAGCCATCCCACCCCTCCGCGCCAGGTGATGCCCACAAGCACCACCACCAACAACGCCCATGCTGGGTAGCGAAAGGCTCACCAGGCCCACCGCCAGCACCAGCAGGCTCAGCAAACCCAGCCCCAGCAGGGCTTCGCCGGCGATCTGCTCTGGCGCCGACGATTTCGCCCCAGCCTGGCACCCCACGCGGCAAGATGGACCGCCCCAGCCCGCCCGCAACCGCCACCAACAACCCCGCCCCGCCAAAATCCAGCACCGCCCCGCCGAAGTTCTCCGCCGCGCGCACGGTCACCGGCTTGTGCGCAATGTAATAGATCACCAGGACAAAAACCACCCACAGCAGCACAGCCAGGCGGGTCAGCAGCGGCGTTCTGAGCAGTTGCATAAGGCGGTTTGCCCTCCCAGGCTAGAGATAAAGGCCATTATAGCGTAGTTGCCCTGCACCAAGGCTATCACCACGACTGCCCAGCTTGCCTCAGGGTGAACCGCCGTCCTGAGAACTCGCCAATCCACTCAGGAGCAGGTCAAAACCCTGTTGTGCGTGGGCCAGGGCACGGCGCGGATCCTCCGTGCTGGCGATCCACAGCGCGGCGTCGATCAACGCGCCGTTGAGCATGCGCGCCAGCGCCTGCGGGTCCGCTTGCCGGGTGCGCCCGGCGGCCATGAGCTGCTGCAAGCCTTCTGCCAGCACGTCCACAGAGGAATGCGCGTCGCTTTCGCGCAGGCGTTGGCCCAGCACTGCCGGCGCTTCCGTGAGCACGATACGCTGAATCTCTGGCTCCAGGGCCAGCGCCAGATAAGCCAGGCAACTGGCGCGGAAGGCGGCCCAGGGGTCCGGGTGGGCCTCCCACACGGCATCAAGCTGGGCGTCAATTTCGTCGTTGATCTGGTGCACCACTGCTTCCAGCAACCCGGCTTTGCCGCCAAAGTGGTGATAGAGCGCGCCACGGGTCAGCCCAACCTCCGCGCACAAGGCCTCCATGGAAGTCGCGGCGTAGCCCTCCTGGGCAAAAGCGCGGCGAGCAGCAGCAATCAATTTGGAGGTTGTTTCGTTG
>JAAUUD010000443.1 GCA_012031655.1 Anaerolineae bacterium
CGCAGAACACCCAACGCATTCAGGCTGTGCACCCGCTCCCACTGAGCTTCATCCTGGCCCAGTTGGAATCCTTTTTGCGGACCGCCGCCCGCAGGCCATCAAGACGGGCTGGCTGGGCAGTGGCGAGGTGGTGCAGGGCGTGGCTGATTTTCTGAGCACCCATGCGCCCGCGACGCCCCTGGTGGTGGACCCCGTGCTGGTGGATGGCCATGGGCAGATGATTGTGCAACCAGAGGTGCTGGAAGCCTACCGCCAGCACCTCTTCCCGCTGGCGGCGCTCGTTACCCCTAACCGCGATGAAGCCGCCTTGCTGTTGGCGCGCCCGTTAAACAGCCCGGCGGATTTGCGCGAGGCAGCGCAGGCGCTTCAGCGTGGTGGCGCACGCGCGGTTCTGGTGAAGGGCGGCCATTTAGCAGACCCCGTGCAGGTGAGTGACCTTTTTTTTGATGGCGAGCAAAACCTGGAATTGCAAGCCGCGCGCCTGCCCATTGAAAACGCACGTGGGGTGGGCTGCACCTACGCCGCCGCGATTGCGGCGCGCCTGGCGCAAGGGTGTTCTCCTGGTGGCCGCCATTCAGCAGCGCCCACGGGTATGTTCAACAGGCGCTCGCAGCCGGGTTTAGCGTGGGGCAGGGTCGGGCGGCGCTGCATCATGCGGTGGGGCGCCCCCGCTGGAAGATGGCTGCTAGGCGCCTTTACCACCCGTGCTTGAGGCGGGTCACCAACCGGTCTGGCATGTCAACAGCGCGCATCATCTCTTGGGTTTTTTCCACAGGATAGGGCACGCGCCGATGCTCAAAGACCATATCTTCCACATGCAGGATGGCATAGGCGGCGTCCGGGTTGTTGTCGCGCGGTTGGCCTACGCTCCCTGGATTGATGATCAGGCGCTGGTTGCTGAGGTCTTTTGGCTCGCCATAAGCTGGAGGGATGGCTTCAGTATCGCCGCGTTCGTTGAGGCGCTGGTAAATGACCGGGGTGTGCGTGTGCCCCACCAGGCAAACCGGCGTCTCGAACTGCGTAAAGTTCAGCGCAGCAATCAGCGGGTCCAGGATGTACTCCCAGATAGGCTCGCGCGGGCTGGCATGGACCAAAGTATATTGCCCCAACACAAAGGTCGTGGGTAGCGCAGCCAGGTAATCTGTGTTTTCTGGCGTCAGCGTTTCCTGCGTCCAGGTGACCGCTTTGCGCGCATCAGCATTAAAGGTGCGAATGTCCAGGCGATTGAGCGCGGCCCAGTCGTGGTTGCCCGCCAGGCACAGGTGCGGCAGGGTTTTCAGCAAATCGCAGCATTCGTTGGGGTTGGGTCCATAGCCAACTACATCACCCAGGCACCAGGCGTAGTCCCAGTCGCCCTGGGCGTGCTCCAGCACGGTTTCAAAAGCGGGTAAATTGGCGTGGATATCCGAGATAATCAGGACGCGCATGGCTCGGCTCTTTGGCATTCCTAGAAGAAACTCTGCGTCACTATAGCACGAAACCGCAGGCGCGTCTAGCAGGCGGCCTGCCCGGCTCAGCATGCTTAGCGCCCGGCCCAGCGCACTTCCTGGGCGGGGGCTTCCAGCGGAAAGAGCTGGTCCACCAGGCCGGGCACATGTTGCGCCACCACCGCGCGCGAAAGGCCACGCGCCGCGCAGATGTCCGCATAGAGCGCGGCACTGGGGCGGGCGGTGCGAACCTGGGTCTCAAAGTCCATGGCATACAGCCCAAAGCGGAACTGCGGGTTGTAGCCCGCCGTCCATTCGAAGCTATCCACCAGCGACCAGTAGTACAGGCCGCGCACCGGCAGGTTAAAATTGATGGCCCGCCACACGCTATGCACCATCTGCACCAGGTACCAGCGCCGCACCTCGTCGCCAATATCCGGGGTGCCCGTCTCGGTGATGTAAATCGGCAGGCGCATTTTGCTGTAAATCCAGGAGATGATGTCGTAAATTCCCTGGGGGTAGATTTCGCCCCAGAGGGGTGGTGGCTGTGGCGAGGATGGATCCGGGATTTGCTGCAAAAAGAAGGTCCCTGGCGAGAGCGGCGCCAGCGCCACACGGTAACGCTGGTAAAAGTTCAGCCCGATGTAATCCGAGGTGCCAATTAACTCTGGCACAAACACCGGTTTGCGCATCGGAAAGCGAATTTCGCCACTCACCAGCGCTTCCAGAAAAGCCGAGTTAAAGATGCGGTGCGGCAACCGGACCAACCCTTCGTTGATGAAGCGCGGCGGCGCCCTTCCATCGCCACGATGTGCTTGGCCACGCCCACCTGTGCGGCAGGGTTCTTGCCCTTGATGATGGGGTAGGCCCCGGCGTGGGCGCGCAACATCAGTTCGGCGCAATCGTACATGCGCCAGGGGTTGCGCTTGCCAGGGTTAAAAAAGCCCACCAGAAAAGCCTGCACAGCATAGACCATTGGCTCGTTAAAGGTGCACCACAGCCGCACCCGGTCGCCCAGTGCCCCCAGCACCACCTCGGTAAACTTCAAAAAGTGGTCTACGGTTTTGGGGTTCAGCCAGCCGCCTTGCTCCTCCAGCCAGACCGGGTTGGTGAAGTGATGCAGCGAGACCATTGGCTCGATGCCACGCGCCAGCAAGCCATCGATCATCTCGCTGTATTGGCCCAGCGCGTCCTCGTCCCAGGCGTTCGGTGCGGGTTGGATGCGGCTCCACTCCACCGAGAGGCGGTGGGTGTTGTTGTTGAGCGCCACCATACGGTCGGCGTCTTCCTGCCAGCGGCCAAAGCGCCACTCGCAGGCCCGCCCATGCCGCTGATTCTGGTAAACATGCCCTCCGGCATCTTCCCAGACAGACCAGCTATTGGTCAGGTCGCCTTCGACATGGTGAGCAGCCGTGGCGGTGCCCCACAGAAAATCATCCGGAAAACGAAAAAACGTTTCTGACATCGGCAAAAGTTCCTCACTGCGATGATCGGCGGGACACAGGCGGCTATTCCCGCCGCCCGCGTGCAATGTTGATGGCATCGGCCAGCATGCCATAGGCGGTGGTGCGGGGACCGGCTGGCCCTTCGATGAGCGTCAGCCGGTCGAGGATGTCGGTTTCCAGGGTGAGTGCGCTGGCGGTGCTGGGCAGGTTGGCCAGGGGGTCTTCCAGCGGCAAACGCTGCGGCGCGACACGCGCCACAAGCAGGTCCCCGGCGCGCCAGGCTTCGCAAACCAGCCGCCAGCGTTCCCCAGCTTGCCAGGCGGCGGCGACCGTGGCCGGGCCCAAGCCCCAGGATGCCCCGTGCGGTCAATATCTGCC
>JAAUUD010000444.1 GCA_012031655.1 Anaerolineae bacterium
GGAGCCGCCGCTGGATTCTGGAGCTTGGCTCGCAGCAGATCATCCACGCAGATGGTTGGCTGGCGGGGGGGGCCACCACCGGCGTGGCGTTCGAGGCGCTGATGGCGCGCATGGGCAACCTGCGCGAGGCCACCCGCACCATGGTCGAGGGGCTGGGCGCGGTGTTCATTGACCTGACGCCCGCCTTTCAGGAGGCCGCGCTGCGCGGCGAGCGGCTTTTTTATAAATACGACACGCACTGGAACCAGGCCGGGCACGACCTCGCCGGGCAGGTGGTGGCAGAAGCGCTGCGCAATGGCCCGC
Organism: Anaerolineae bacterium; assembly: GCA_012031655.1. GTDB lineage: Bacteria > Chloroflexota > Anaerolineae > Aggregatilineales > J027 > JAAUUD01. The sequence goes on from JAAUUD010000444.1 coordinate 304, forward strand.
GCTGCGCGGCGGGCTAGTCGGCTGCGTCCATCTGGTGGAGGGTGGCCCGCCACAGCACCAGCAGCACCCCTTCGCGGCTGGCAAAATACAGCCCGATGAACACCAGCGACCACCCAAACGGCACCCCGACCATGGGCAGCACCGCCGGGCCGCCGATGATGCCCGGCAACAGCATCACCAGATGGGGCGCAAAACCCGCCACCCCAAAGGCCAGCAGCGTCATCATCAGGCGATAGGCCAGCAGCAGCAGCACGCCCACCATCGCCGGGATCAGCGTGCGCCGTTGCAGGCTGACCAGCGCGGCCATGGCGCCCACCAACATGCTCAGCGCGTAATCCTGGCGGCGTTCCCAGCTCAGCAACAGCCACACCGGCACCGTATACACAATACACAGGCTGATGAGCTGGTTATCCACCTCCCAGAAGAGCGCCACCAACCCCACCGAAAACAAAGCCGCGATGCTCTGCAAAATGTCAAAGGTCACGATGAGCGGTCGATAGGGGTACAGGATGGAGGAAAGGCGCATCAGCAGGATGCTGGACCGCTCGCGCGGCAGCATCATCAGCAGGTCCCAGCGCCCGCTCTGCCGCTCGGCGGCAATCGCCTGGGCAGACATCACCGTGGCCACGCTCATCCCCGCCACCGAGACCAGCAAGGCCGCCGCAAAGGTCCCCACGCCAAAGAGCGTGCTCACCGTGCTGAAGATGGTGGCCCCAAACAGGACCTGCAAGGTCAGGGCCGCAAACGGCACCGCCACAATCAGCAGCGTGAGGCCCTCGCCAATCTTGCTGGGGAGCTGCTCCGCCATGCGTGCCAGCCAGGTGCTATAGTCCATTTGCGACCAATAGCGGTAGAGCGTGTGCCGATAGAAACGGTTGTAGCTCACGTCCAGTTGGCGGAGCAGGCGATTGCTGGCCAGGCGGTGCCAGCTCAGGTTAACCAGCTTTTCCAGGGTATCCATGCGGCAACTTCACGTTCTTTGGGGCCGTGGGGCGGCGCTAGAGCTTGGTGCGCTTGAAAATCGGCTCTGGGATGTTGCGGATGACGGTCATCACCCAGCGCCAGATTGGCTTGACGTAAACCACATCGCGGCCCTGCTTCATGGCCTGGTAGATTTGCGCGCCCGCGTCCGCCGAAGAGCTGGTCAGCGGCAGCTTGAGGCCCGCCGTCATGGGTGTATCCACCGGGCCAGGCTTGATGGTGAGCACCTGCACGCCTGCTTTTTCCAGCCGCGCCCGCAACCCGCTGGTAAAGGCGGTTTTGCCAGCCTGCGCGCTGCCATAGACGTAATTGCTGCCGCGCCCGCGCTCCCCGCCACCGAAGAAATCACCGCGATGACGCCGCGCCGCTGCGCCTCAAAGACATTGGCCAGCAGGGTCAGCAGCGAAACATAGCTCAGGAAGTTGGTCTGGAGTTCTTGCAGGGTGCGCTGCACGTCCTGCTCGCAGGCGCTCTGGTCGCTGAGCGTGCCATGCGCCAGCAAGGCGGCATCCAGCCCGCCCAGCGCAGTTTGCGCCGCTTCCAGCATAACTGGGTGGGCACCCAGGTCGTTGAGGTCCGCCGGGTGCAGCGCCACGCTGGCCGCGCCGCGCACGTTCAGGTCAGCCCGCACGGCCTCCAGCTTGGTTGGGTTGCGGCCCACCAGGTAAAAATGGGCGCCCTCCGCCGCAAAGTGTTCAGGGTCTCGTGGGCGATCATCGACGTGGCGCCCAGCACCAGGATTTTGAGCATGGTTGCTTGCCTTTGTTCTGCACGTTCTCAGCAGGCGCGCCCTAGCAATCGGTGACGCGCCGCCAGAAGCTCGAAGAGAATTTCGGGTCTACATATTGGGCGAAGTTCTGCCAGTTCGGGTAGGAGCGGCGGAAGCTCTCTGGCGACATGCGCGCATCCTTGGCCGGGTAGAGCCGCCCGCCGTTCTCGAAGACGATCTGGTCGAGTTCGTCCAGCAGGCGCAAGGTGCGGGCGCCCCGGTTGGCAAAGTCCAGCGCCAGCGTAACGCCCGGTCGCGGAAAGCTGAGCATCCCCGGCGAGGGTTTGTCTCCAAAGGTCTTAAAGACCACCAGCGGCGTCCCTTCGCCCGAGCGCGCAATCCGCCGGAAGACCTCTTTGATCGGCTCCAGGTCGTCATAGTCCATCACGAACTGATATTGCAGAAAGCCCGCCCTGCCATAGATGCGGTACCAATCCGTGATGGCGTCCAGCGGGTAGAAGAAGGGGTTGTAGTGCGTCACGCCGCGCCGCACGCGGGTCACGTGGCTCTTATAATAGGCGGTGTTGAAGGCCCGCGCCGTCCAGGGGTTGATGGTCAGCGAGGGCAGGTCCAGCGGCATGGGCAGGGCCGGCAGGCTGCTGGGTTCGCTGGTCATGCCCAGCGGCGGGTCATAAAAATTGCCCCGCGTAAAGCGCCCACGCCCCAGGTTCTCGCCCATCTGGAACATATCCACCCACGAAACGGTGTACTTAAAGCGCGCGTGCGAGTCCGCCGTGATCTCGAAGAACTCCTCCATGTTGGCAAAGCGGATGCTTTCCATCTCGATGAAAGGCGTCGGGATGCGCAACAGCCGGAACTCCGCCCACAGGATGACCCCGGTCAGGCCCAGCCCGCCGATGGTGGCGCGGTAGAGCGCCTCGTTTTGCGCGGGGGAGCAAACCAACCGCGCGCCATCAGAGCGCAGCAGCTCGAATTGCGTTACATGGGTGCCAAAAGTGCCGTGCGCGTGGTGGTCTTTGCCGTGGACATCGTTGCCAAGGGCCCCACCCACCGAGACGAACTTGGTGCCGGGCGTGACCGGCAAAAACCAGCCGTGCGGCGTGATGAGCTGCAAAATCTCCGCCAATGAAACGCCCGCCTCGCAGCGCAACAGGCCGCGTTCGGTGTCAAAGGCCATAAACTGATCCAGCCCGGTGACGTCCAGCAGCGTGCCATGGCGTTCAGGCAGCTATCGC
>JAAUUD010000033.1 GCA_012031655.1 Anaerolineae bacterium
TAAGGGCGCGGGGTACTTCTTCCCCAACATTTTCCAGATAGCGTGGAGCACACCCGGGTTGGCGAATTATTGGTATCTGGGCCTGGTGGTGCTGAGCCTGATTGGGTTGGCACTATTCTATCAGGGAGCACAGGCGCGCTTTTGGGCTGGGGCTGGGTTGGTAGCCCTGGGGCTGGGTTTTGGCACCAAGACCAGTCTTTTTCAGGTGTTTTACGTCTTCTTACCGGGCTATGGCCTATTCCGCAATCCGGAACGTGGCTTGATCCTATGGGCGTTTAGTGCGGCGGTGCTGGCTGGCCTGGGTGCGGTGAGTTTGCGCCGCCACCTGGCACATGATGTGCAAGTGATGCGGCGTTTTGGGCTGAGCCTGCTGGCTATCTTAGCGCTGACCGCGCTTTACTTCGTAGGGATTTATAACCTGGAAGGGGAATTGGCCGGGGTCAACCGAGATATGGCGGCTTATACCCTGCTGCTGGCTGGGCTCAATGCCGCGTTGCTGCCCTGGATTGCACGCCAGCCCACACGACTAGCGGGGCTGGCGCTGGTTGGCTTGCTGGTGTTCGACCTATTCAGCCTATCGCAGGGGCAGGCGTACAACTACACGCCGGGCCAGCCAGAAAACATCCTGCCCTCGGACGCCCCACCAGATTGGGTCGCGGCGCTGCAGGGGCGGGTCGGTAACCTGGAGACACTGGGGCGGGTGGATACCACCCGTTTTTCGGGTGGGGTATCGGCACTATACAACGTGCCAGACATTCACGGTCAGGGTACCTTGCGGCTGGAACACAGCTTGCAGCTCCGCGCTTTGCCACCTGAACGCCAATGGGAATTGTTTGGGGTCCGCTATGTGGTGAGCGAGGCGGAAACGCTGGCGGTCGCGACCCTGCCGGATCCTCTCACTTTTACAGATTACGCGGGCGCACCCTTTTATCTGCACGAATTGGCAAACCCGCGCCCCCTGGGCCGATTGGTTTATCAGGCTGAGCTGCTGCCAGATGAAACGGCCCTACACCGCCTGAATGACCCGGCTTATCCGCTCCGGGAGCAAACAATCTTGCGAGAAGCAGCGCCCTTCCCGCTGGTGGGAACGCCGCCTGTGCCTTCAGGCGGTGTTCAACTGGCGCAGTTTGAACCGGGGCGCTTGCTCTTTCAGGTCGAAGCGCCGCAACCGGCTTTGTTGGTGGTCTCGCTGCCCTGGCACCCCGGTTGGCGTGCGGAAGTCGATGCGGTGCCAACCGAGTTGATCCGTGCGGAGGTTGGCCTCGTCGCGGTGCCCATCCGCGAACCAGGTTCGGTCCGGGTCACATTGCGCTTTGAACCGCTTTCTTTTGCGTTAGGGCGTTGGTTGAGCGTGTTGACAGGATTGATGGTGCTAGCAGGACTGGGCTGGCCGGGACTGCGGCGTGCGCTCCCTACACCTTAAGCTGTCGGTTGCCTGACGCTTACTGACGCTGCGGGTCTTTCCTGTTACAATGCGCGGCGATTTAAACCTAAACAGTTGATATAGGTGTTGGACGATGAAAAAACGCCTGATGAGCCGTGTGATGCTTGGGGTGCTGTTGCTCGCAGTCCTGTGGGGGGTTGGGAGCTTAGCGCTACCGCGTTCGCAAGCCCAGCAAACCAACCTCCTTTTGAACCCAAGCTTTGACCTGGGCAAAACCGCACGCAATGGTTTTGACGGGGATGTGCCCGTTAACTGGGAAATTTGGTCCGAGGGTGGCACTCGGTTGTTCTCAGATACAGACGGTTTCTTTAGCCATGTGCGTTCGGACCCCTACTCGTGGATCATCCGGCGGGACTACGAGCGCTTTACCGGGGGTGGGTATCAGCGCGTGACGGTTGAAGAGGGGAAATCCTACCGCTTCTCTGTCTACGCTTACATCTGGACCTGCAACGATAACCAATGGTCCTGCATCCAGGGCGATGGCATGGGCTATTCGCAACCGGAATCGGGAGGCCAGGTGCGGGTAGGGCTGGACCCCACTGGTGGCACAGACCCCTTTAGCTCCAGCATCATCTGGAGTCCGTTTTCTGCACCACACCCCGACCACCCCGCCAGTGCCAAAATCCCATTCACGCAGCTTTCAGTCACTGCCGAAGCAACCGGCACGCAAATGACGGCTTTCATGTACTTCACGTCTTCGCGTTCCATGCGCTGGCAAGAAGTGCACTGGGATGATGCAATGGTCGAAGCAACCGATGGCTCGCCTGCGCCTGGGCAGCAAACCGGGGACTCTGTGGCAACCCCTGTGCCGCCACCACCAGCATTTGTGCCGTTTGTGGTTCGGCAGGAACCGCGCCCTGATGGCAGCTTGGTGCATGTCGTGCGCGACCAAGACACCTTTGCGAGCATCCTGTTTGCATATCAGGAGCTGGGCGTCACCCGCGAAGACCTGTTGCGCTTCAACGGTTGGGATTTCCCGCCGCAGTTTATTTTCATTGGTCAGGAGATCATTATCCTCCCGGCAGGTTCTGTGAACACCGCAACCGGCGAGCTAACGCAACCGTTAGAGTCCATCACCTCGGGTGGGGCAACTTCTGAACCAGCTCCGGCCACACCCGCAGCGCCCGCCGCCGAAGCAACCGCAGCCCCTGCCACGGCAGAAGCGCCTGCCAGCACCCCCGGCCCAGCAGTGAACGCCCCGCCACCCGTTGGCTCGCTGGCACCTGCTGAGGGCTCCGGCGCGGTGCAGGCGATTGAAAACTTCTTGCCGGTGGGCAGCAACCCCTTTTAGCGGGGAGCGATGCAGTGGTCACGGCGCAAGGCAGCAGGGCTGATCTTGCTCTACTTTTGGGGACTGGGTGTGCTCTACATCCAGTCCACCCCACCCTTTGAGGCGCCAGACGAAAGCTCCCATTTTCTCTACATCCACAACTGGCTGGAAACCGGCCAACTTCCGGTCCTGGAAGACCGTGCTACAGTGCTGGGGAGTGGGTCTGCCCAGCGGCACCATCCCCCCTTGTATTATGGCCTGGGCGCTTTGCTCATCGCCGGAACAGACCGTAACGATCTCGAAGACTACCTGCTCCTGAACCCAGCGGGTGCTCCGGGTGTGCTTACCCTGGGTAACCAGAATGTCTTTTTGCACTCCCCAACCTCGCCCAGCGCCCAAACCAGTCTTGCCATCCGCGTGTTGCGTAGCTTTAGCCTCTGTTTAGCGGCGGGACGCTCTGGTTTATTTTCCTGATTGGTGAAGAAGCTTTCCCCGGGCGGCGGGTCGGGCTGGGGGCCATGTTCCTGGCGGCTTCAGTCCCCACCTTCGTGAGCATCAGCGCCAGCATCAACAATGACAACCTGGTGACCCTGGCCTATACGGCCGGGTTGTATGGATGTGTTCGTGTGCTCAGGCGTGGGCGCATCAGCCATAGAATGGCGCTTGCCCTGGCGCTGATTTTGTGGGTCGCAGCCCTGAGCAAGCTTTCTGGGTTGGGGCTTTTTGCGGTGGTCGGGGTGGCGCTGTTGGCCGGACGTTGGTACCGAACCCTTGCTTGGGGCGATGTAATACGCGTGGGTGCCTGGGGGGCCGGGATCGTGGGGCTTGGAGCGGGCTGGTGGTACTGGCGGAACTGGCGCTTGTACGGCGACCCCTTCGCCCTGGAGGCAACCCGGGCCATCTGGCGCCGAGATGCGTTACCTGGCGATTGGGGCGGGGTGTTGTTCGAAGCACGCGGTGTCTGGACCTCGTTCTGGATGACACTGGGCCAGTTCAACATTTTTGGCCCTGTCTGGTTCTATGAGTATTTAGAGTACGGCGTTGCCATAGCAATTGCAGGGGTAACCCTGGCCAGCATCAGGCGGCGGCCCTGGCGGGTCGGTATCTTCGCGCTGGTGCTGGTTTGTGCCTGGCAGGTGTTGCTGCTGATTCTTGCGACGCGACAGATTAATGTTTCGCAGGGGCGCATTCTCTTCCCGGCCCTGGGAGCGCTGATGCCGTTGCTGGTGCTGGGTTGGTATGCGGTGCTGGGGCAAGCGCTCTCCAGGCTCGCGCTGCTACCGCTGGCTGTGATGGCCATCTGGGCGCCAGTCGCGCTGCTGCCAGCGACTTTTGCCGGGCTAAAAACTGTGCAGGACCTGCCACCGGGAGCGCGCCCTATCCTGGCAGAGTCTGAGAGCTTACGCTTGCGCGGCTACTGGCTGGAAACTCAGATGGTGGGCGCTGCTGAAACTGTTGAAATGGATATCTTCTTTGAGGGGCAGCATTCTGATAATGCCTTACTCTTTTTGAGGGTGCTGGATCCCATTACCCGGGACATCCTGGGCGAGTTCACGGGGGCGCCGGGGATGGCACCGACCGCCCGCCTTGACCCTGCCGATTTATACGCAGCCTCGGTGAAAATCCGCCTGAATGAGCGCGTTTTGGGCTGTAGCCCTTGCCGAACCGAGTTTATTGTGGGATGGTTTAACCCAAAGACGCAGCAAAACATCCCCTTCACGGTGGGGGATGAGGAAGCGGTCGAATCGGTTTTGGGGTTTGGGCCGGTATGGATGGGGCAAGTGCCTGGTGCAGCCCCGTTGCAGCCGATGGAGCCAGTGGCACTGGGGCCAGAAATCGCCCTGGTGGGGTATCGCTTGCATGGGGTGAACGATGGTGCAGTGGCGCCGGGTGATGCACTGGTGGTTGAGGTACGCCTGGCTTATCCCGCACCGTTTTTCCAGGATTGGACGTTGGTGTTGGCCTGTTAGACTTGGAAGGGCAGCAGGTAGCGCAGGCAACACATCTTGTCCCCGATTCATCCGGGTGAAGCGCAGGCGGCGTCTGCTACTTTTTCAGTTATTGGACGATTACGGGTACCGATGGATGTGCCCACCGGGAGCTACCGTCTGGTCATTGGGCGGTTGGGCGGCCAGGGTAGTGCCCTGCGGGATGCAACCGGGCACCTTTTGGCTGATTCTGGCGTTATTCTAGAACAACCTATTACCGTTGGACCTGTGAATCGCTGAACAAGACGAGGGAAAATCGACTGTGAAACGTGTAACTGCTGGTCTTATCGCGGCAAGCATTGGCTTGGGCCTCTGGGTTCTGCCTGGCTGCACCACTGAAGGCGATGTTGAACCCATTGTGATTCTGGTTTCGACCACTCCAGAAAACGTAGAGCCAGCGGCAGAACCTTCCTCATCTCCAACTGAAGAAGGTTTTCAGGAAGTTTCGCAGTTAAACCCAGCCGAGGGGCCGGAAAGCGCCACCTTGCGCCCCCAGACTCAGGTTGCTACGGCCACAGCCACGCAAACGCCCACGGTTACGTTGACCCCTAGCCCAACCAACACCCACACGCCGAATGCCACGCCAACCCCTCTGCCGCCGTTCCCCACCGCCACCCCCATCAAATACCCCCGGATCAGTCCGTCACACCCTTAATGGCTATCACGCCCAGTCCAACGGATCAACCACCGCCGACCCTGGAAGTGCCTTCTCCCCTGCCGCCTGTGCCCGATGCCCCACCGCCGGAGTTGTTGCCGACCCTGGATGGCCGACGCATGGGGATCCAGATTTATCCGTTAATTGACGCCAATGAGCTGGACCAGATGTTGCGCCATGCGGCCACCCTGGGCATGACCTGGATCAAATTCCAGATTCAGTGGAGCGAGCTTGAACCCGCTCCAGGGCAATATAGCCCCCAGTTTGACTTCTACGTCCTGATGATTTCTCGCGCAGTCTACCAGATCGGCACCCGCTTCAACGTTTTGCTGAGCATTGTTGGTGCCCCTGAATGGGCGCGCCCACCTGGGGCAGACCCAACCATGCACGCCCCGCCCGTAGACCCGCAAACCTACGCTAACTTTTTGCGGGCCTTTATGTCCCGTTTTGCGCCGCAGGATGGCATTGTGGATGCCGTCGAAATCTGGAACGAGCCGAACCTGGAGCGTGAGTGGAGCGGAGCGCCCATCAGTGGGGCGGCCTATATGAACCTGTTTCGCCCGGCTTACGCAGCCCTGCGCGAGGTTGCCCCCAACGTAACCATCATTACGGCGGGTTTGTCGCCAGTGGGGCCTGGGGTTCCCGGGTCCATGAGCGACCGCCAGTTCCTGCAAGAGATGTACGCGGCGGGGTTGGCCAGTTTTCCCGATGTTCGCCTGGGGGTACACCCCTATGGCTGGGGCAATGCGCCGGGCGAAACCTGCTGCATCCCGGGTCGCGGGTGGGGTGATAACCCAGTTTTCTTCTTCCTGGATACGCTCAACGAGTATCGCGCGATTTCGCAACGGAATGGCCATCCGGTGCCGATGTGGATAACTGAATTCGGGTGGGGGACCTACCAGGGTATTGGCCCGGTTGGCGAAAACCTGCCCGCACCCGCCATTGTGCCCTTCTTTGACCTGGTGACCCCCCAGGAACAGGCCCAATATACGGTGGATGCGCTGGCCCTCATGCAGCAACCCCCACTGCGCGAATTTGTGGAGATGGCCTTCCTGTGGAACCTCAATTTTGCGATGGTGGGTGATATTGCCACAGACCCGTTTTGAGCAAGCAGGCTATAGCCTGCTGACCGCAGGCGGCCAGCCCCGCCCAGCCTATCGCTATCTGCAAGCGGCGCCTAAAGTTCAATTTGAATGAGCATATTCGCGTAGTCAGGAAACCCCTGTAGCATAAATCAAAAAACTTAAGCCCCTCTGGAGAACGACTCCAGAGGGCAATGGGTGACTTCAGGAGATCAACAGAGGGGCTTTAGTCACCTGCCGAAGGCACGCTGGCCTCCTGGCTCGTCTTCTTCCCGAAACCCAGCAGGCGTCCAGCGGTGCCCACGCCACTGTCAAACAGGCTGTAGATGACGGGCAAAACCAGCAACGTCAGCAGGGTACTACTGATCAACCCACCAACCACAACGGTGCCTAGTTCCGCCGCAATGATGGCGCCGCTCTCGGTGCTTGCCGCCAGCGGTAGCTGAGCGGTGATGGTGGTGGTGGCCGTCATCAGGATGGGGCGCAAGCGCGTTAGGCCAGCTTCGCGCAGGGCCTCGTTGCGGACCATGCCTTGCTTACGATTGGCCTTGACACGATCCAGAAACACGATGGCGTTGGTGAGCACAATCCCAACCAGCATCAGCAAGCCAATGAGGGCAGGCAAGCCGACCACACGATCAGTAATCGTCAGCGCAACCGCCGCGCCAACAATGGCCAGCGGCAAACTCACCAGGATTTCGATGGGCAACAACGGGTTGCCAAAGGTCAGTGTGAGCAGCAGGTAGGCGATCAGGGTTGCGATGGCCATCGAGGTAAAGATGTCCGCAATACCGCGCTCTTGCTCCTCACTTTCGAAGCCCTGGGTCACCTCCACGGGCACATAGCTGGGGTTGCTACCGCGCAGGTCATCAATGGCTTCCTGAACGGCCAGAATAGCCTCGTTCGAAACACCAATGGTGTCGTCCGTTTCCAGCTCCGCAACGTAGCGCAAAGCCGGGATGCCATCAATGCGAATGTAGGTGGTTTCCCCTACGAACTCGCTTTCAAGTTCAACGTTCACCAGCCCATCAACATCGGTCAGGGTGCTCAGGATGGTTTCGTTGTACACCGCCAAATCGGGTAGGGTGGGTTGCTCTTCCCCCTCTACACCCTGCACGACCACCGAAAAGCCACCAAAACCACCACCAGCTTGCCCCGCACCAGAGACAGACACAAAGCTCTGGCCAATTTCCTGGTCAACATCGGGTTGGCCGTCGTTGTCCACATCGTTAAAGATGGCTTCAGCTTGCTCGCGCAAGGGCTCCAGCAACGCATCCAATGTCGCCTGGTCCTGCATGGTGATCGAGAGCGAAGCCGAAGTTTCATTGACGCTGCCATCGGTCACGCCGAAGCCGCCAGCAGTCCCCACGGTGGCTTGCACTGTCTCGACCCCCGCTTGTTCCTGAACCCATTCCTCAAGGCGGCTGACCTTCGCATCTGTCCACGCGATGGTGAGGGGTTCGTCCGAGTCGGGGAAGGTGGAGGGTAGCGCTACCGTAACCGTAATGGTGGGTTCGCCAAAGTTGGGGAGGAACTGCACCGGGCGTTGGCCGAACAAAAACAGCCCAAAGAAAAGGAGCAGGGCAGCAAACACCACAACCAGCAACCGATTCCGCAGTGCCCAGCCAATCAGGACCGCATACTGACGGCCCAGCCAGTCTACCCCCCCAATGAACACGTTAGCCACACGTGCCCAGATGCGCTTGCCGCTGGACATGCTCTCCGTGAGCTCGATAGTTCCTTCGGCAGGCATGCTCTCTTTGGAGATAAAGAAGTTCGCGAGTACAGGCACAATCGTGATGGCCATCATGTAGGAGGCGGCCAGCGCATAGGCGTTGGCCAAACCAAAGGGCAGGAAGAACGCCCCACCACACCCCCAAACAAACCCAGCGGCAGGAACACCAGCATGGTGGTGAGGGTGGCGGCAAAGATGGCCACAGACATCTCCCGGGTGCCGCGCAGGATGGCCTCCAGCTTGCTTTCGGTGCCTTGCTGGATGTTACGGTAGATGTTCTCCAGCACCACGATAGAGTCGTCCACCACGCGCCCAATGCCCACCGTCAGGCCAGAGAGGGTCATGATATTGATGGTGATGTTCTCTGGGAAGAGCCGCAGTAGCACCACTAAGATGCTCCCCAGCGTGGTATTGCGCCCGATGTCATCCACCAGCGGCGCCAGAAGGTCATACACCGTGCCCGGCACAAAGTAGATGAACACAAAAGCGATCATCACAGAACCAGGAATGCTTACCGAGGTCACCAGCGTGCTCCGAAAGCTTAGGTTCATGAAGATCAAGATCATGATCACCGCAAGGATGGCCCCCAAAGAGCCTTCCCGAACCACACCATCCAGCGAGTCGGTGATGAAGGTGGCCTGTTCGAAGGCCACATCAATCGCCACATCATCGCTCGCGTCCAGTTCATCCAGCTCTGCGGATACCAGGTCCCATGCTTCTACGGTGTTAGCATCGGCGTTCTTGAAGATCGAAATAACCAAGCTGGGATTCTGGTTTGTGCGGGTAATGGTTGTTTCTGGCGCATAGACATCCCCTCCTGTTTCCAGGCGGTTTTGGATGCTAGTCGGGAGGGCTTCCACGGGGATATCCGGGTTTAGGAGGCGCACCGAGCTCCCGCTGAGGTTTTCCCAGAAGCGTGCTTCGTTCGTCGCCAGGTATTGCAGGGTTTCCAGCGGGAGGTCACGCACCAGGCCCTGACCGTTTGTGCTGGCAGCGAAGCTATTCAGCAGGTCCGCAGCGCCTTCGTAGTTATTCAGGTTAAAGATGTCATCTGCGGTATCCAGCTCAGAAGCCCCGATAAAGCCAGCTACTGGCGGCCATGAAGGCGGCAGCAAGGGGGCTTCAGGATCCACAAAGAACGCTTCCTCGTCGGCTTCTAGGGCTGCCAGGCGTTCTTCTGATACAGTTGGCGCACCATCGACGTAAGACTGAAGCTGCTCGGCCAGGGTGGCGTCATCGGTGCTGGCGATGAACTCCGCAAAGGCATCACTCTCTAGCACCGGGCGGGAGAAAAAGGTCAATCCGTCGGGCTCCTCTGCGGCCAAATCGCTCAGGAAGTCCGGGTTATCTCCGACCAGCGCAGCCACGATTTCCGGCGTCAGGCTGTAGATCAGCTCAAGCGCGTAGATTTCCAGGCCACTCTCGCGGGAGGCAGCCAGGATTTGTGTGAGCGTTTCTACAGCGCCAGCGGCTTGCAGGTCTTCCACATTCTGCAAGGGACGGTCCTGCATCAACGGGTTGGTAGAGAGCTGCTGCCATAGTTCGGGCAGGGTCAGGCTGCTTTCAGCGGGAAGCGCCAGGTCGTCTGGCAGGGCTTCGAGCAGCATTGGTTGGTTTTCCTGAACATAAGCCAGGAAGTCCGGGCTCAGGTTCTCATAGAAGCCTGCTTCGTTTTCCGCCAGGTATTGCAGGATTTCCGGGGTTAGGCCAGTATCCAACAGGATACGTGCGGTTTCGTTGACCACCAGTTCATTCATCAGGTCTGCTACAGAGCTGATCTCAACGCCGGAGATCTCTGTCCCCACCAGTTCAAAGAGATCATCGGCGGTGTCAAGTGTCTCGACGCCTTCGACCTGGCCAGTGAGCGCACCCCAGATGGGCGGCAAGGCAGGGGCTTCGCCAGGTTGCGCAGCGGCAGCTTCGGCTTCTGCTGGGGCAGGCGTGGCGGCTTCGCCAGCTTCTGCTTCTGTAGCGTCTTCCGTGGTGCTGGTTGCATTGGCGGGGGCAGGTTGGCCGTCTGGTTGGCCACTGGCCTCGAGTTCGCGGGCTTGTTCGCGCAGGCTCGCCGGGATCACCTCACCGCCATCCACTTCGACACGTGCCACAGGGCCAAGTTCCCGAATGCGTGGAGAAAGCACATCACTCACGAAGGCTTCCAGTTCGCTTTCTGTGAGGGTTTGGGTGTTGATGGTGATGGCAGCCAGCGGAATATCGGAGAAGCTAAAGGTCACGATCTCTGGCGCTTCAACACGCCATTCATCTGGCAGCGGCACATCGACTCGCTCGCGGGTCTGGCCACTGAGCTGCTCTGCGACCAGCGCCTGAGCAATGGCGTTCTGGTCAATCAAGCTCAGGCGCTCGGCATAGCCTTCTGGGAAGAGGGCCAGCAGTTCATCTGGCAAGGCCAGGATCGTCTCGGCATCCAAAGCGGCAATGTAGGAGCATGCTTCGGTTGCATCCTGGCCTTCGGGGCGGTCCAATGCCAGGCAACGCTGCTCAATATCCAGGAAGGTCTGAACATCCTGCTCGGTTAGGTCCGCAGTGGTGCCCAGGGGCCCACCAACTCCTGACTGCTGATCAGGTCATTAAAAACGCTGGCCAGGTTACGGTAGCTGGCAAACTCGGTCAGGTCGGTGACGTCCGTCATTCGAGGGTCGCTGGCTTGCCAATTCTCTGGCAGGGCAGGCGGAGCCACTGCAAAGACATCTTCAATCGGTTCCAGAGGCATTGAGGGTGCAACGGCCCGTTCCAGCAGCGCCTGGCGCAATTCCTGGTCCAGTCCGCTAAAGGCAGCTTCGGGTAGCGCGCCCAGGGCGTCATCTGAAAGCGCATCCCAGGCTTCACGCGTGAGCTGCGCAGTAAACCCGCTATCTTCCTGCAAAGCCCAGTAATATAGCCAGTGGATGGCTTCTGGCGACAGCGCGTTTAGCAAGTCGTCGGCGTTTTCTCCACTGGGCGGGAGAACATGGCGCACCGGCAGAACGATCTCATCCAGCTGGTTTTGCAGCTCACTAACCATATCCTCTTGCACCAGCCCAAACTCGTTCCGCACAATGGCAAAGCCAATGCCATTGTTGGAGGTGGTTTCCACATTCACCACCCCAGAAACCTCCTGTGCGCGTTCCTCAATGGGAATGCTGTACATGGTCAGGATCTGGTCGCTGGAGGCTCCATTGTTGCGCGCAATGATGAAGGTCTGCGGGAATTCGATGTCGGGGAGCAGTTCCTGGTTTAACTGGGTAAAGGCGTAATAACCCAGGGCAACGAGTGCCAGGGTCACGCTAACCGTAATCCACTTAAAGCGTAAGCTTAGCGTGGTGATGAGGTTAAAGATAGCTCGCACGCGGGTAATCCCCCTGTCTGTTTGCCAATGGATTGTCTCATTTCAAGCGTAACGTAAGTCAAGCAAAGTGGCTGAGTGATCGCGAAAACATTCACAAGACTCTAATCGCCTCCTTGGCGCGTCAGCAGAACCCTCTGAGTGTTCCGCAAGGGATAATGGATGTCAAGTGTGGTTGTAAGGGGGGCTACAATTCGGTAGGATTAGGTAGGTGAGCGCTAGCAGGAGGATGGCGGGTGAAGCCCCAGACATTTGACCAAGCCAGACAGGTTTATACAACCCAGGCCGAAATCCGCTCCATGCACACCCATGAGGCCTATCTGCGAGCGGTGGACCTGTTCCTGGAATTTTTGGGAGACCGTAGCTTTGCGGGGTGTTTACCGATTCATGCTCATTCAGTACCCACGCCTGCGGAAATTCCACTCGGTGCCCTGTGTGCCGCTGACGAACGAATTCTGGCGGTGTTTGCACAGTGGCTCCAAGCGCCATCCACTGACAAGAGCATGGATAAGCGCCCCTACTCGCCAGCGACCGTGGAACTACGCCTGGCGGGGGTGCGGCACTGGCTGGACTTCTTACGAGAAAAGCACTGGTTACCGCCGCAATTCTCTCTGGACAGGGCGCTGGATTACCTGAAGCAGGAAGAAAGCAACCCGGAAGACAAGCCCCCACAGCCCCCCAAGGCAGCCCAGGCCCATCAAGATATCACAGCGCTCCTGTCCTATTACGATCACCAGGTGCCCCCACGCCGCCTTCAGGCAGACTCCGCACGGCTTGCTCAGTGGGAATTAACCCGTTTGCGCAATCGTGCTCTGGTTCGTGTTCTGGCAGACTCCGGCGGGCAAATTAGCGCTATCCTCAGCTTGAACACAGATCGTGTTCGCGGCGATATACCCAGCCTGGTGCTGGACGTGATGGGCAAAAACGAGCACCGTTACCAGATTGTGCTGCAAGAGTCTTTACCCGCGCTAAGGGACTACCTTCAGCAACGGCGCGTTCCAGAGGATGCCCCAGAGCCTTTGTTTGTTAGCCATGATGCGCGGTATGCTGGCGCTCGTATGAGCCGCATCATCGCCTGGCGGGTGATTCAGCGAGCTGCGCGAGCAGTGGGCCTGGGCACTGTTTCTCCGCATGATTTACGCCACTACTGCGCGCAGCGCCTCATCCGGGAAGGGGCCAGCTTAGAAGATGTGCGCCGTAAATTGGGGCACCGCTCGCTCCATACGGTGCGCACCTACTACGGCCACCTGCTGGAAGACCAACCCCCCACTGACAGCCCCTCGCCACCATCTGCGGACCCTTTGGGATAAACACTGCGCGATGGTGGCAAGAGACCCGCTAGCGCTTAATGGGAATAGCCGCTATAAAGCAGGTGCCTGAAGGCTGGTTCGATTTCCCTGAAGCGAAACGGATAGCCCAGGGCCTGGAGATGCTCTGGAATGGCGCGCTGCCCATCCAGAATGATGGTGGACATCTCGCCAAACGCCAGTTTGAGAGCCGGACCCGGTGCCCGGGCGAGGGCCGGGCGGTTGAGCGCCCGGCCCAGTGCCCTGGAAAACTCTGCATTGGTTACTGGATTCGGAGCCGTCAGGTTAAAGGCGCCGCTGGCTTGCTCCTGCTCAATCACAAACCGAATGGCATCCACTTCATCAGCCAGGTGAATCCAGGGCATCACCTGGTTACCGCTGCCCACCGGCCCCCCAGCAAAGAGCCGAAACAAGGGCAGCAACCGCGCAAGCGCCCCACCACGCCGCGAAAGCACGATCCCGCTACGGATCACCACGCGCCGTACGCCCAGGTCCTCAACAGGCTCAGTGGACGCTTCCCAGGCCTGGCAAACCTTTGCCAGAAAGTCATCGCCCGGCGGCGCACTCTCTGGCAAGGGGCTTGTCTGTTCCGTGCCATAATACCCCACCGCAGAGGACTGAATCAGTACGCGCGGCTTCTGCTGGGCGGCTTCGATAGCTTCCAGGATGGCTTTGCCCGCGTTAACCCGGCTTTGTTGAATGGTTTGTTTATAGTCATCAGTCCAGCGTTTATCCAAGGGCGCCCCGGCCAGGTTAACAATGGCATCGGCGCCCTCTGCGTGTTCTGCCCAGCCCTCCGCAGTGCGTGCATCCCATTTTGCAAGTGTGGCCCCGGTGGGGGCAGTGTCTCGTTGCTTGGGGCTACGGGTCAGGATGATCACCTCATGCCCATCATGGAGCAGACTGTCCGTCAATGCACGGCCAATCAACCCGGTTCCGCCCGTGATGATGATCTTCATTGCGGTCTTTTCCTCCTCGCGTTGTATCCCTGTCGATTGTACGCTGTGCTCCGCAACCTGCCAAAGCAAAGAGCTTAAAGGCGGGGTAGCGTGATATCGGTTTGATCCTGATATTTACCTTTGCGATCTGCATAGGATGTTTCGCAGGTTTCATCACTTTCCAGAAAGAGGAGTTGTGCAATGCCTTCGTTGGCGTAGATGCGCGCCGGGAGCGGCGTTGTATTGCTGATTTCCAGCGTCAGATACCCGCTCCACTCCGGTTCGAGGGGCGTTACATTGACGATCAGACCACAACGGGCGTAACTGCTCTTGCCGACACAAATCGAAAGCACATTACGCGGAATGCGAAAATGCTCTACGGTGCGGCTCAGGACAAATGAATTAGGCGGAATCGTGCAGACAGGCCCTTTCACGTTCACGAACGAGGTTTCATCAAAGTGCTTGGGGTCAATAACCGAATTGTTGACATTGGTGAAAATCTTGAACTCGTCGCTAATGCGAATGTCGTAGCCGTAGCTGGAAAGGCCAAAGCTGATCTTGCCCTCGCGCACTTGTCGTTCCACAAACGGGTCAATCATCCCATGCTCCAGGGCCATCTGGCGAATCCAGCGATCCGATTTGATGCTCATTGGAAAACTCCTCTATACTAAGCCTGTGTATTATACGGGGTTGACCACTTTATGTTGAAATCGCGAATCCTGGGCGGTTTGCTAATCGGATGGGTGCTCTTGTTGGTGTGGGGCGGCTGGGGGCACAATCCCCCAAGCAGCGGGGCGCAGGCGCCAGCCTATTTGCGCTTTATCTCCCTGGTCCCTACCGAGCAGTCGCTTAGCATCCTGCTAAATGAGGTCGAAGTCTTGCGGAGCGAGCAGCCAGAGCGGTTCTCAGCCTGGCTGCCTGTGCCCGCTGGCGAGGCAACACTCGCGGTTTATACGCTTCCGTTGCCCCTTGTTGAGGAGCCACCCGTGGCCAGCCGAACGGCTTTGCTGGAACCCGGCGCGCGCTATACCGCGATCGTGGTTCCCGGCAGCAACGAAGAGGCTCCCACCCTCAGCATTTTCTTTACAGAAACGACGCTGAACACAACGGATATCGCCCGCGTGGCGCTCTTCAACGCGCTCCCTGATCAGCCAGTGCGCCTGCTACAGGGAGATACAGTCCTCCTCGCAGAACTGATCCCTGGCGATGCGCCCTGGGTGAGTGATCAACGCGACCGCGTAAACGTGCAGGTGGTCGACGCCGCCGCCCCAGAAAACCAACTGGCGGACTTGCTGGCGGTCCCCCTCGCCCCGGGGAATAGCTACTTTTTCGCCTTGGTGCCGCAAGAGAACGGGGATGGGGCACGGGTTTTCCAACACGTGGAGGCGTTCCAGAGCAATTTGCGTGTTCTGCATGTGGTGGCGGGCTTGCCGCGCGTCGATGTAAGCACTGCCGAGGGGGAGCTGCTGCTGGAGGGGCTTGGCTTTGGCGAAATGTCGTCGCCACTGAGCCGCGCGCCAGGGCCGCTAACGCTTAGTCTTGAGCTGACGGATCAGGCGGCAAGCGCAACGCCTCTGATAGAGGCCTTGGCGGTAGACCTGGCCTGGCAAGCCGAAACGGTTGTGCTCCTCAAGGGGAGCCAGGCTTCTGGCCAGGTTTCAACCCAGGTTGTCGGCGCCCTGCCCAGCGATTTTCTGGATATATTGCCGGAAAACGGTGTGATTTACTTTGTCCATGCCATTTCTGATGGCCCGGGCCTTGATGTATGGCGCGCAGACGGCAGCCTGCTACTCGAGAACGTGACCTACGACGCTCCACCGGCATTCTTGAGCCTGCCAGCCGGGCGCTACGACCTGCGCATTACCCCCACCGGGGAGCCAGACACGCCCCTGTACACAGTTGAGAATACGACTGTTCGCGCCGGAAATCTGTACTTTTGGGTGGCTTACGATGACCTGATCTTTGTGCAACGTGGCGAACGGCCACTGCTGCAACTGGAGCGCTGCCTGCGGCCCGAAGGCTGCAACTGATCACAGGATGCGGGGTGCTCCCTGAAAGTCCTGTCCTGGCTCGGTAACCAAGGCTAGCTTTTGGGCCCGTGACCGCTTTTTGAGCAGGTTTTCCAATCGGCTGGCCTCGGCACGATTCGCTGTTTGCCAGGCTGCTAGCAGGCTCACCGGGCGCCGGGTGGCGGTATAGCGCGCCCCTTTGCCCTGGTTGTGCTGCTGCAAGCGTCGTTCCAGTTGGTTGGTAATGCCGGTATAGAGGGTGCCATCAGCAGTTTCCAGTAAATAGACAACCCAGGCAACCGGCGGCACCAGCACATAGGCAAAGGTTTCGGCCTGTGGGCGTGCCAGGCCATCCACTTGCCAGCTCGCCCTGAACCACGGTTGCACCGCCTCACGGAAAGCCAGATACCAGGCCCGCGCCAGGCCCAGGTCAGCGCGGCGTACGGCGTCAATATCCAGGGGAAGCTCCAGCAGTACGCTATTGGCTGGATGGGGTATCCCGGGTTCAGGTTGCCCGCCCTGGGCGCGCAAGGCCCACACGCCTGGCAAGGGACCCTGCACCAGGGGTAAGCGTTCCCCGGCCAGGCAACGCAGGGTGCGGCGGTCCTTGAGCGCCCACAGGAACTCGAAACGGTCCGACACCAGCCCTTGATTCAGGCCGTCGGTCATCTCGCCATAATGCTCCTGGAGCAAGGTGCGGGCGGTGCCACCCAGCACCCGAAAGTTAAAGTTCGCATTTCGCCAGCGCAAGGGGTCAAAGGTCCAGGCGATGGCCGAAATGCCCTGCCCAAGCGCGGCTTCTCGCTGGGCGCGCTTGAGGGCCAGCCCAATGCCCTGGCCTTGAAAGGCAGGGTGCACAGCGGCCATGTGCGACCAGTGAATCCGTTTGCCGTGAAGGGTACCCTGAAAGCTGGCCACAAACCCGACCATCTCGGCAGCCAGATAAGCACACAGAACAATGCCGCCTGCGTGTTCCACGGCATGGAGCAAATTATAGGGCATCCCGGCGCAATCCATCCCCCAAACCGCCTTTTGTAGGGCTTCAATCTGGCGGACTTCTGAGGGATGGAGTGGCGGTCGGATATCGAGGGCGCTCACTCGCCGTAGCTGGCCCCCAGCGGCACAGTGAGCATCAGGCCAACCAGGCTAATAAACACGGCCAGATGCAGCAAAAGCGCCGGGAGGCACATCAACAACCAAATAGCCTCAACCGCGCCCGCTGCAACCATGCCCACCAGCAAAGCCAGCGTCAAAACCAGGCTCACCAGGGTGAGTCCGGCGCCGATGAGCAAGGGCAAGCCCCGGCGTGGCGCCAGGTAGGCCGTAAAGCGCGTGAAAAAACTCGCCAGAAAAGGGCTTCTATCCAGACGCGTGCTGATCTGCTGCATCAGGCCCCTTCCTTGCGTGGGTGTAAGCCTGCTGCCAACAAACGGTCCACCAGGGCTGGCGGCACGTGCCCTACAATGTGCACACCTTTGTCCAGATGGGTCTCGGTTTCGATGACGCCGCGCTGGTGCATCAGGGCAATGAGTTCTCCCGCCTGATAGGGCAGGGTTACATCAATGGGGGTCATGCGCTTCTGGAGGGTGGTTTCGATAGCTACCAGCAGGTCATCAATACCCCGCTTTTGCCGCGCCGAGGTCACCACAATCTGGTCATAATCCAGGTCGCGAAAGCGCGCTTCGACCTCCGCTGTTTCCCAAAGATCGCGTTTATTCAGCACCACAATCTGGGGAACGGGCGGCACTTCGATCTCGGCCAGTGTGTCTTCCACGGCTTCGATGTGCTGTAGCGCGTTGGGGTGTGCGCTATCCACCACATGCAAGATCAGGTCCGATTGCACGATTTCTTCGAGCGTGGCCCGAAAAGCCGCGACCAGGGTGGCAGGTAGCTTTTGGATAAAGCCCACCGTGTCGGAGACGAGGATTTCCTTGCCGCCTGGCAAGCCAAGTTTGCGTGTTGTGGGGTCCAGCGTGGCAAAGAGTTGGTCCGCCACGTAGACATCTGCGCCTGTCATGGCTTTCATGAGGGAGGATTTGCCTGCGTTGGTATAGCCAACCACCGACACAACCGGGATACCGGCTTTCAGGCGGCTTACTCGGTGGCGGCTCCGGTGCGCACGGACGTCCTCCAGGTCCAGCTTCAGGCGGCTGATGCGCCGCAAAATGTCGCGGCGGTCGACTTCTAGCTGCTTTTCGCCAGGACCGCGCAACCCCACACCGCCAGAACCGCCACGCGCCGCGCCACCCCCTGTCTGGCGTTCCAGGTGGGTCCATTGGCGCGTCAGGCGGGGCAGCAAATACTCATATTGCGCCAGCTCTACCTGAAGGCTGCCTTCGCGCGTGTTGGCGTGCATGGCAAAGATATCCAGGATGAGCGCAGATCGATCCAGAATTTTGTAGCGCTCCCCAAACGCGGTTTCCAGTTCCCGCTGGTGCCGGGGCGAAAGTTCATCATCAAAGAGGATGGTCTGAACGCCCAGGGCCTCGGTTTCGGCCTTGAGCTCTTCCAGCTTGCCCATGCCAATAAAGGTCTTGGGGTCGATGCGGTGGAGAATCTGCGAGGCCATGCCAACCACCTCCAGCCCGGCAGTCCGGGCCAGGAGCATCAGTTCCTCCAGCGACTCCTCAACAGAAAGCAATGGGAGGGTGCCGCGTACGGCTACCCCCACCAGGTAAGCACGTTCTGCATTGTCTTGTGTGTACTGGTGTGATTGCAGACTCATAGGCTGTGTTTTACCCATTTAGTTATACGGTTGACGGCTTCTTCCAGGCGGGGGAGCGCTGTGGTGAGCCCCAA
>JAAUUD010000445.1 GCA_012031655.1 Anaerolineae bacterium
GCCCCAGGTTCAACACATAGGTAACCAGCAAGCCCACTGCAAAGGCCCAGGCACGTTGCATTGAGCGTGAGCTTGGGGTAAAACAGCAGAAGCCCCGCAAAAAATGCTCAGCTCAATGAGCGTGGAGCATTCCAGGGTGATGTTCAGGCCAACCCAGCCCTGGGTGTCGGGCACCATCAGGATTTTCTGGTCCACAAAGGCCAGATCGGTGTTGAGTGCCGTCGCCACAATCTGCCGCACGTGTTGCGCCTCGATCACGGCCAGTTGATGGTCCCACTCCAGCAGCACCGCCATCTGCAACAGGATGAAGGTAAAGCCCAGCGCCCCCCACACATAGCCTGTTGCAACTTGATGGCGATGATGAAACCAAACCAGGCCCAGCAAATAGAGTAGGGTAATCGCCTGTAGGGGGAGCCAGCCCATGACCTCTACCCCTGCCTCAGGCGGCGCGTGGCCAACATCAACCAGGCAAGGAGGGCGACCGCCGCCACCCCCAGGAAGATTCCATCTCCCAGCGTCGCAACCGACTCGAAGATGGTGCTGCTTTGCGCCACGCTGCAACTACCGCCGCTGTAGCTCCAGCAGGCCACCACCCGGTGCTGGCCCAGTTCGGGGATCTCCCAGTTCCAGTTATAGTCAAAGAAGCGTTCGTCGGGGTCGTCGTCCGCTTCGAGTTCCGGCACGTCAACCGGGCCATGGGTGTGAACGACGTTGTTATTGATATCATAGATGAAGAAGCGGAGGTTGCTGTCCTCGATTTCATCGCTGGTTGCTTCCAGTTGCACGGAGATGGTGACCGGATTTTCGCCGCTGGCCGTCAGGAAGTTGATCTGCCCACTACCGTCATCAGCCAGTGCAGCCACAGGCCAGCCCCACCCCAACAAGCCCAGCAACAGCAAAACGATAGCACTGAGCAAGGGCCTGGAAGGAAGCGGCGGTGGGTTGTGCAAGGGGGGGTGTGCCTCCGTGCTCGATTCTTGGTTGGTCATTTGCTTATGTGCACTCACTACCATATCAGCCAACCGTGGCGAGTCAATAAAATAGGCTCAAGTGGACCATATCAATGGTCCACTTGACCTATGTCTCTAAATGACTTGGAGGAATCGCGAAAATGCGGGGAGTTTAGCGGCCTTCGACCGGGGCCAGTTCCGGCTGGCTGGCGCGTTTATCGTGGGCGGATTGGGCGCTGCGCTGCGTCGCCGCGACCATTGGCCCCGGCCACCACGACCACTTCCCAACCAGGATGGCGATGGCGGGCACCAGCACCGAGCGCACGATGATCGTATCTACCAGGATGCCCACGCCCACTGCAAAACCGACCTGCTGCAAGCCGACGATGTTGCCCGTGGTCAGCGCGATGAAGCTCCCGGCCACGATCAACCCGGCCATGGCGATAATTGAGCCTGCAATGGCAACCGAGCGCGTGACCGCTTCGGTCATGGGGTGGCCTTTGCGGATTTCTTCCTTGATGCGGCTAAACAGGTAGATGCTGTAGTCGATGCCCAGCGCCACCAGAAAGACGAAGATCATGAACGGCACCCAGAAGACCAGCTCTGGCGCATCGAAAAGCACATCGCTGGCGATGCGCGTCATTCCCAGGGTGGTGGTGTAGCTCAGCACGATGGTGCCCACCAGGTAAACCGGCGCCACCAGGCTACGCAGCATGATCGCCAGGATGATGAAGATGCCAGAAAGCACCAGGACCACGGTCAGCAGTAGGTCTTCTGCGATGAGCTGGCGCAGGTCCAGGCTAACCGCCGTCCCACCTGTGGCGACGGTGGCCACGGTTTCACCTGCCAGGCGTTCCAGCAGGGCTTCGATCGTATCCATGGCCTGGTTGCTGCTGGGCGAGTCCGCCAGCACGATCTCAAAGCGCAGCACGTTCTCGTCTGCATTGATGAAGCTGTTCACCAGGCCGCTCATTTGCGCGCCACCGAACATTGCCCCCACGCCCGCCGGGAGGGTTTCCAGCGGCAGGTAGCGCGGTTGAGCGGCTTCGGCCAGGGCCAGCAGGCTCGCGGAAAGTTGCGGCAGGTCCGGGCCAGCTTCTGCACCCAGCGCCGTGCGGGCGTCATCATAGGCGGGGTTTTCGGCCAGTGCCGGGTCTGCTTCAGCAACCTGATCCAGGTAAGCGGGCAGGTCCGCCAGCAGCGCGTCGAACATCTCTTGCTGTTCGGGGGTGGGTTCCGCATCTGCTGGGGCGGTGGCGTTGCCCAGCGTCGTCAATTGCACATCCAGGCGGCTAAACCCGGCGGTGGGGTGGGCCGCGCCAAAGGGTTGCACCCCGCTGCGGACGGTCGCCACACCCTCGACCGCTGCGATGCTCTCGGTGAGCCGCGCCGATTCGACCAACAGATCATCGCCCTCTACGGTGCTCAACAGGGTGACCGGCTGCATCTCGCCAGGACCGATGTGCTCTTCCAGCAGGCGGAAGCCGCGCACGGATTCAACATCATCCGGCAGGTCATCGAAGAAGTCGTAGGTCACCTGATATTGCACGCCATACAGCGCTAGCGGTATGGCCCCGGCCAGCAGCAAGGCGGCAATCGGCGCTGGGTAGCGGCGGAGCGTGTTCGCCAGCCCAACGTAGAGGTGATTGGTGGCGTTCTGGCGCATGGTGGCCAGGCGGCGCGGCCAGAAGGTGCGCATGCCCAGCAGAGAGAGCACCGCCGGGGTGAGCGTCATGCTCACCAGTAGCGTCACCAAAATCGACACTGCCAGGATGGGGCCGGTGGTGTTGAACAGGCCAAACTGGGTGAAGGCCATCGCCAGAAAGCCCGTCACTGTGGTGGCGGCGCTGTTGAAGATGGACTCGCCAATGTGCTGCACGGTGGTGCGGGTGGCGGTGCGTTTGTCGCCATCTGTGCCGTTTTGGAGTTCCTCCCGAAAGCGGCTGATGAGGAACAGGTTGTAGTCTGTCCCGGCGCCGTAGATCACCACCACGATGAGCACCGTGGCGATGCTGGAGATGGTCATCACGGTGTCGCCCATCCAGGCCAGATGCCCTGCGTGATGAACAGCGCCACGGTCACGATGCCCAGCGGGATGAGCGGGCTGATGGGCGAGCGGAAATAAAATGAACCACTAGTCCTAGGATCACCAAATTTGGTACATATGTTCACTCAACTTCCTTGCGAATGTTACCGGAAATTGTGTCTGTAGCTACTTCCGGTCGGCAGCAATCCTCCATTTTGTAAATGGTCGAATTTTACACTTTGACCCTTTTCTCAC
>JAAUUD010000034.1 GCA_012031655.1 Anaerolineae bacterium
GTACAGGAAGAGGCCCATGGGCACGGCCAGCGGGCTTTGCGCAAGCTGTGCACGCTGCTGAGCAGGCCAGTGCGGGTGGCCACCGTGCCAAACAGCACCAGCAGGTAGGTCAGCAAAATCATGACCACGTTCCAGCCCTTCAGCATGCCGCGCTTTTCCTGGATCATCACGCTGTGCAGAAAGGCTGTGCCCGTTAGCCAGGGCAACAGCGAGGAGTTCTCGACCGGGTCCCAGCCCCAGTAGCCGCCCCAGCCCAGCACGTCGTAGGCCCAGCGCCCGCCCAGGATCAACCCCAGCGAGAGGAACATCCAGGCAATCAGGCTCCAGCGGCGCGTGGCGCGCAACCAACCCATGCCCAGGTCGCCGGTGGCCAGCGCGCCAATAGCAAAGGCAAAGGGGATGATGAAGCCTGTAAAACCCAGATACAGCAGCGGCGGGTGGATGATCATGCCCGGGTGGCGCAGCAGCGGGTTCAGGCCGTGGCCATCAAAGCGTGCCGTGGGGTCCCCAGGGAAGAAGCCATCCGGCGATACATGGAAAAGCTGCTGCCCACTGGATGACTGGAATGGGTAAGCAACCACCGCGCCTTCTTCTGGCCGGAGCAGCGCCGTTTGCACGCTGCCATCCTCCAGTGCCCAGAAGCGCTCGAAAGGGTTTTCGTAAAAATTGCTCAGCAGCACGAAGAAGGCCAGGGTGCCGCCGCCCGCCACAATCAACCAGGGCATCAGGTGGCGTTCCTGGCGCCAGTTGAGCAGCAAGGCCGTGGCCACGAAGCCGCTCAGCATCAGGGACCAGAAGACCAGCGACCCGGCCTGGCCACCCCACAGCGCCGTGATCTTGAGCGCCAGGGGCTGGGCATCTTTGGACACGTTGTTGACGTAGACGATTTCGTAGCCGCCGTTGACCTGGGCGTAGATCAGCAGCCCCGCGACGAGGCTGAGCAGGGGGACGGTGAGCAAGATGGCATTCCGCGCCGCCACCAGAAAAACATTGCGGTGTGTAAAGGCACCAACCAGCGCCAGCCCCACCCCTGCCAGGCTGACCACCAGCGTCATGAATAGAGCAACGATGCCGACTTCAGCGATCATGCGCTTTCTCCTGAATTATCTATTCGGTTACTAGCCCTAGCCGCCGACTTGGGCCTGGGTAGGGACATCATCAGAGTAGCGGGTGGGGCACTTCAGCAGCACTTCGTTGGCATGAAAGACCCCGTTTTCGTCCAGTTCGCCCGTCATGATGGCCTGCGCCTCGTGCTGAAGCAGGTCCGGCATTTCTGCGTTCTGCCACACCACCTGAATGCGGATGCTATCCGGGTTGTTAGCGGCTTCATAAAGGACGTAGCTCAGGCCACCCGCTTCTTTGAGCGCTTTGTCATCGTTCGGGATGTTGGCCACCACAAAGCTGAGTTCCTGGGTGATGGGGTCGAAGCGAATGGTGTTGCCATCCACGGCACCCGCCACGCGCACACTCTTCCCAACGTTGTCGCCTTCCACCAGTTCTTCAACCGTCATGTAGTAGCGGCCCGTTGCCATACCGCTGATCAGCAGATAGGCCACCACGGCGATCAACGCCACGCCAATAATCAGGTAGCCAAAGCGGCGTTGAATGGCCACCTGCCCACGGTGAACACGGGCGGTTTCGGCTGTTTTTTCCCAGGTGATGTTGGTCATTTAAAATCCTTCCCCCCATAACTGATAGCGCATTGTCTGGCCAAACGTGGCCTGATTGGAACTAAGGATAACGTGAATAAACCAGACCGAAATTGAGAAATATCAAATGTCACTAAAAGTAGTGACCTTTGGCGCGTCGCCGATTGATCTCGCTCAAACAGGTCTTGCGGTTGGCACAAGCGGGTGCCAGAGGGGGCCAGGGAGCGTCCCCAGCCTGGGCGGGCCGGACCTCAAAGGGTCTCTCGGTAGCGTACCAGCAGCACGCTGAACTGAACCCGGTGCTGCGACAGGTGATTGATCGTTAACGTGCCGCCGTGCGCCTGGATGATCTTTTCTGCGATGAGCAGGTCCAGCACGGGCAGGTTAGAGCCGCTTGGCGTGCTGGTGGTGCTCAGGAACGGGTCCATTTGCGCCGTCAGGGTCACGAGGACGCCTTCAGTGGCGGTTGTGGTCTGGAGCAACAGCTGGCTTTCGGCGGCAGCCTGGGCCAGTGCATGGTTGCACAGCACGCGCAAGGCTTCGGTGAGGCGCTCGTAGTCGCCATGCACCGGCGGGGTATCAGCGTTGGCTTGCACTTCTGCGGATATCTGGCGCGCGGCCAGCTCTGCTGCGTTGCTATCCACCACCACATGCAACACCCGCTCAATCTCCACCCGCACCCAGCGGTAAGTCTCTGGGCTATCGACCTGGGCGGTGAGGTAGAGCTTTTCCATCAGCATTTCGAGCTGTTGAACCTGCTCAAACAGGCGCTCGGAGGCCTGCTCGCGGCGCGGTTCTTCTGTGCTGTGGCGCAGCAAATAGACGCTGGTGTTGATGGTCGAAAGCTGGCTGCGGACCATGTGGGTGGTGGTTTCGATGAACTGCGTCAGGGCGCGGCGTTTTTCTTCTTCCAGGCGCAACAGTTCGGCCTGTTTGCGGTCGGTCACGTCTGTCAGCGCACCGATCATCTGGCTGGCCTGGTGGTTTTCGTCTCGAATGATCTCAGCCTGGTCAATGACGGAGACGGTGCTTCCGTCGCGGCGCATCACGCGATATTCCGCCAGCCAGCCAACGGCTCTGCTGCCAATCATTTCATCAATATAGCGTTCCAGCGCGTCGCGGTCATCGGGGTGCACGCGTTCCAGCCAGGCCGCCTGGCCCAGGTGGTTCCAGCGCGGGATGTCGCCAAAGAGGTGATAGTAGCCTTCGCTGTACCAAGCAGCGCCGGTTTGCAGGTCAATATCGTAGATGGCATCGTGGCTGAGGTGGGCAATGCGCCGAAAGCGTTCGACATCGTGCAGGTTCTGCATTTCCTGGCCGCGTTTGCGGGTGATGTCCTGAAAAATGAGCATCCCTTCGGCTTGGTCAGCCGCTTCTGAGGGCAACGGCACAGTATCAACCAGGCATAGCCGCCCAAAGGCGCTCATTTCGGCCTTGTTGCTCTGGCCGTGTAGCGCAGCATGAACCAGCGGTTGGAGGAGGTCGCGCTGTTTCTCTGTGAAGAGGTCTGCCAGGCGCCGCCCAACCCACTCTGGCGAGCAATATCCCAGCTCTGCCAGCCAGGGGCCATTGGCCCATACCATGCGCAGGTCCGCATCAAAAACCAGCAAGGCGTAGTCCTTGAGGTGGGCGATGAGGGCCTGCAAGTAGCGCATGTCCATTGGAAAGATACCCTGGAACCCCTGGTGAATAGGTGCTGCTTGCGTCCATTATAGTCAAAATATGCTCAATAAACCAACGTACTGCAAGACATTCAACGGACATACAGTGGACATAGAGCGCTAGTTGCGCCCATACAGGCTGTAATAGTGGTGCGGCAACACAGCAGCCACCACCCGCAAGCCAATGCTGTGGTCGCAATTGCTGGGGTAGAACCAGTTGCGGTGGGTGGCTTGCGCCTGGTGACTGTTGGAAAACCAGCCGCCACCCCGCACCACCCGTCCAATATCATGAAAGCTGGTCAGGCACCATTCACGGACGTTGCCGCTCAGGTCGGCGACGCCATAGGGCGACACATCGCGCGGGTAAATCCCGACCGCGCTGGTGCGCTTCATGAAGTAGCGGCCCACATGGTAGTAGGCGTAGTCTTCGTTAATGTTGGCGTCGCCTTCCTGGGCGCGATTGCTGCCCCAGGGGTACAGGCGGCCATCGGTGCCCCGGGCTGCTTTTTCCCATTCCCATTCGCTGGGCAGGCGCACCACATCGGCATCGAAGCCCAGGTGCGTGGCCAGCCAGCAGCAATAGGCATGGGCTTCGTACCAGGAAATGCCCACCACGGGGTGGTTGGGGATGTGCCACTTGGGGGCCTCCCACAGCTGTGGGTGCTGGCGGCCTTCCAGCCAATCCCAGCCTGCCCGGGTCCAATAGGCGGGGTTGCGGTAGCCATCGCCCTGCACAAAGGGCGTAAACTGCGCCACGGTGATGGGATAGCGGGCAATAAAATAGGTGGGCAGGGCGGTATAGCGTTGGCCTTCCTGATACACAAATTCGCCGCCGGGCACCTCGACCCAATCAATATCGGGCAGGTCCTCGCCCCGGTAGCGGCGCAACCCAACCCCAGGGCGCGGATCCCCTAGTTTGGCCATCCGAAACGCTGCCTTAAAGCGTTCGGGTGGGGGCGTGGTGAGGTTTCGCATTGTGCGCAGTAAATCGCGCTGTTCGATGGTAATCATTCGGGTTGGCGTGCTGAATCCGAATTGCGCATCCATGGCTTTGTTCCTGACTGGCTTCTTCCCCCCGGTGGATGCAGCGCGTGGATCCCCCCCCTGGGTGAAGCTCCAAACCTCAGGCGCGCCCAACTTCTGGCTGTGGGTGGAGCACCTAGCGAACTATCGCTTAGCATACCATGCCTTAACCCGGCTGTCATGCAAGTTGGTCTGGCTGGCCCATGGCGGCCAGGCTAGCAGAAGGTCAAAAAGGCGCTACAATCAGCGATCTTTGCCACACCAGCCCACTGTAAGGAACCTGAAGATGGACCGTCGGTTGCCCACGATATTGTTGATTGTGTTTGTGCAACTGGTGGGGGCCTCGATGGCGCTGCCAGTGTTGCCCTTGTTTGCCCAGCGCCAGTTTGCGCTGCAACCTCAGGTGATCACGCTGCTGGTTTCGGTGTTTTTTCTGGCGCAGTTCCTGGCTGGGCCAACCATCGGGCGGCTCTCGGACCAGTATGGCCGGTTGCCGGTGTTGCTGGTCAGCCAGGCGGGCACGGTGCTCAGCTTCCTGATGATCAGCACGGCGGAGTCGGCGCTGGTGCTCTTCGCGGCGCGTGTGCTGGATGGCATCACTGGGGGGAACCTGGTGGTGGCGCAGGCTTACATCACGGACATCACCCCGCGCGAGCAACGCACCCAGGCCCTGGGCTACATCTTTGCGTCTTTTGGGCTGGGCTTTACGGTGGGCCGGCCCTGGGTGGCCTGCTGGCAGCAGCCTTTGGCGAGCGTGCGCCTTTTGCAATTGCGGCAGTGGCCGCTTTTATCACCTTGTTGCTGACGGCCCTCACGCTGGATGAGACGGTTTCCCCGGAGCAACGCACGGCTAATCGCCAGGCTGGCCGGCGCGCCCTGGCGCCCCGGCAAATTCTGGGGAACCCGGCGCTGGTGATGGTGCTGGTGGTGGCTTTTGGGGGGCAGTTTGCCTTTGGGATGATCCAGGCGACCTTTGCGCTCTTCGGGGAGGCGGTGCTGTTTGCCGGGGAAAGCGAGCAAGCCGCCAACCTGGGCATTGGGCTTTTGTTGGGGACGGTGGGGTTTGGGCAGTTCATGACGCAAGTTGCCATCTTGCCCCGGTTGTTGCGCCACCTGGATGATGCGCGCCTGGTGCTGGCGGGTAGCCTGTTGCGCGCATTGGGGTTGGGGTTGTTGGCGCTCATTACTTCGCCCTACCCAGCGGCAGCGAGCGTCCTCGTATTTGCGGTAGGAACCGGCCTGATGATGCCGCCGCTTCAGTCCATCAGCACGCGCACAGTGCCGGATGCCATGCGCGGGGGGGTGCTGGGCGTATACCAGTCGGCGATCAGCCTGGCGATTATCGGTTCCACGGCCATCAGCGGGAGCTTGTTTGCGTTGGAGCCACACCTGCCCTATGGGGTGGGGATGGTGCTCTTTTTGCTGATGGCCTTGCCCATCCTGGCCTTGCGGCGGCGTGTTCAGCCGCGTTTGCCAGAAGCAGCGCCTGAGGCATAAAGCGGACCTTGTTGTGGTGCTGCGTGCATTAGGATAAAAAAATGGTAGAGTTGACACGCATTCAGTTGGAGTGGACATAGCAGGTATGGACAGCCCCTTAACCGTGCAGCTCTTTGCACAAGATACCTACCTCCCCGGCGAAATCCTTCTGACCAGGAGGTTGCGCGGCGCTTTTGCAGACCTCATCGCCCAGACCGTCCACGAATACCGGGACCAGGGCTACCTTCTGCAAAGCATGGACTTTAGCGGCGGCCAGGTGACGCTGTATTTTCTGCCAGTTGAGGAGTAGCCGCTGGGCTGCGCTATAATCAAGCGCCGATTACACAGAGCGTAAGGACGTCGTGCCGTATGGAATATCGTAAGCTGGGGCGCACGGGCCTCAAGGTCAGTGAACTTTGCCTGGGAACCATGACTTTCCGCTGGACCAGCACCGAAGCGCAAGCGCACCAGGTGCTAAACCGGGCCTGGGAGGCAGGCATCAACTTTATTGACACTGCGGATATTTACTCGTTTTGGGCAGAAGGCAACGACGGTGGCGTTGCAGAGCAGATCATTGGCGACTGGCTGAAGACCAAACCGCGCGAGCAAGTGGTGCTGGCCACCAAGGTGCGGGGTCGGATGTGGGAGGGGCCAAACGGGGAGGGGCTCAGTCGGCAGCATATTCTGGCTGCGGCAGAAGCCAGCCTGCGCCGCCTCCAGACCGATTACATTGATCTCTACCAGGTTCACTACCCGGACTGGGACACCCCGCTGGAAGAAACCCTGCGCGCCCTCGATGACCTGGTGACCTCCGGCAAAGTGCGCTACCTGGGGGCCAGCAACTACCGCGCCTGGTTATTGATGAAAAGCCTGTGGGTGAGCGATCAGCACAATCTGGCACGCTTTGATAGCATCCAGCCACACTATAATCTGCTCAATCGCGATGAAGCCGAACCCGACCTGGCAGCGGTGTGCACCGACCAGGGCCTGGGCCTGATCCCTTATAGCCCTCTGGCTGGCGGGTTTCTGACTGGCAAATACACGCGGGAGTCCGTGCCGGAAGATGCACGCGGCTATGGCAATGATCGCATGGCGCGCTACATGAACGAAGTTGGGTTTGGCGTGGTGGAGGCCCTACGCGAGATGGGCGAGGAGCGCGGCAAGTCTGTGCTTCAGATGGCGCTGGGCTGGTTGCTGAGCCTGCCCTGGGTCACTGCGCCGATCATTGGCGCAAACAGCGTGGAACAGTTAGAGGGGGCGCTGGGGGCGGTTGGGTTGCGCCTTCAGGAGCACGACCTGGCCCGCCTGGATGAAATCACTGGCGTAAAGCGCGACCTGGGCATGTACAACTGAGTGCCGCCGGGGCGGGCTGGCATGGCTAGCCGCCCCTTTTTAATACAGCTTCAATCTGATTTTAAGCGATCTTCTATTGAGTCCTGGCGTGAACAGGCTCAGAATAGAAACAGAGTCCTGAGATTGAATGTGCAGCGGCATGAGCGAGGAAAACCAGATGTTCTTGACAACCACCATAGAGATAGAGATGGAACAGGTCCCCGTGGAGGTTGGGGGGGAGAAGCTACTGCTCTCGCTGTTGGCCCTGGACGGCTTCCTGGCCAGCGACCCCAACGCCTTTCTGGATACCCTGCACAGCGCAGCGCAATCGCTGGCCAAGCACTTCTGGAGCCAGCCTGCTGCACATCATCAGCGTTCGGCGTGCATGGTGCTGGATTTGTCCTCTGACCTGGCGGGGCGTTCTGCGCGTGAACTGGATGCGGCGCTGGATAGCTTTTTTGTCCAGGCGCGCCCGCATGCTGTCCAGACGCAAAAGTTCATGTATGCTCTGTTTCAGCGCCCGGTGTTTCAGGTGTTTGCGCTGGGCAACATGGACTATGAACGCTTTTGCCAGCGCTGGATGACCCTGAACCGGGACGCTAACCGCCCCCACTGCGCCACCACCCGCGCCCAGGCAATGTCTTTTGGCCGCGAGCTGCTGACCATCGCCCACCGCCCCTGATCCACTGGTGAAGGGACCTGGCCGCGCTTTTGCTCCTGTCGCCAGAGCCGCGTATAATCTGAGATAGGGAGTTGCCCCGCCTGGCCTGGATGGGTTGTGGTGGGGTGTTCGCGTTCCCATTCTTTAGATCATCAAACCTGCCTGGTAGATGCAATGCAATACCTTTGCTATACGCCTGAGGGCGCACAGTGTGGCACATTTTTCTTCCCAACCATTGCGATGGTGCGCTACATCGAGGGATTGATTGAGCGGTATGGCATGTCGGACCATCGCCAGACCCTGCGGGAAATGCTGGTCCTGGCTCGCACGCCGCAAACCTGCATCGATCTGCACGCAGGCATCTTTAGCATGGACTTTTATGCCGCGGACCTGATTGACCGGGGAACTTTTACTGTTGTTTGCCCACGCTGCGCGGACCACTACACCCCTTCGCAAATTCATCGGGAG
This sequence comes from Anaerolineae bacterium, assembly GCA_012031655.1. GTDB lineage: Bacteria > Chloroflexota > Anaerolineae > Aggregatilineales > J027 > JAAUUD01. Next base: position 8,271 of record JAAUUD010000034.1, read on the forward strand.
GAGTGGCACTCGCCGCTGCAACTGGAATGTGGCGGGCGGCGCTACTGTTGCCCGCTGGGCCACGAATTGCTGAGTGTTCAGGACTGGATGCGCTAGGGAATAGGCGCCAGCCCCCGTGAAGAACCGGGGGCAGTTGGCTTGGTGGGTCAGGGCTGCTCGGGGTGTTGCAGCCAGGTCTGCGCCTCGTGCACATTAGCAAAGAGGTGCAAGCTCGCGGACTGAGGTGCACGCGGGGCACGCCCCAGCATCAGGGTAGCCAGGCGGAACAGCAAAGAGTCTTTGATCACCAGTGCAATATAAGCCTGGCCGTGCTCTGGAAGCGCGCTCAGGATGTCCTGCACGCGCTTTTGGAGGTAGGGGGTCACGCCCATGCCTTTGTGCGTCAGGTCCAGCAGCAGGCGGAGCGGAACGCCTGGCAGCGCCTGGTGGATAAGGTCCACACAAACCGCATACCATTGGTCCAGGGCCGCACGCGACATCAGGCCCTCGGTGTTGGCCACCACCCACAGCGCGCCTTCTTGATAGCGCGTGATGCCGTAGTCGTAGAATTCCACGTCACGCCGGTCCACATTTCGGACGGCCTTCAACACAAGAGGACCAGTTTTCATTCACGCTCCAATCTGACTTAGAAAGTTAAATTTATTTTACCATATTTGCTGCACAACGCAACGGCGGCTTTTGCCCGGCGGTGCTTGATCCTGGCTACAGGGCGCATTACACTAGGCGGAATGAGCACTCGTCGCCACCTTAGCCAGACCTTTGGTCGATACCCGCGCCTGGCGCATCTGCTCTACCGTGGGTATCGGCAGGTGCGCGTACCGCGCTATACCGCTGGGGCGCTGGGGGTCTTGCAGGATTCTGACGGGCGTCTCCTGCTGGTGGAGCATGTGGTGCACTTTGGCAAGGCTTGGGGAATGCCAGGCGGCTGGCTGGACCGGAACGAAGACCCTGCTGAGTGTGTGCGGCGCGAGTTCTACGAAGAAACCCGGCTGCGAGTGCGCGTGCTGGAGCCGTTGCTGGTTTGCAAAGGGCAGGCCTTTGCCCAACACCTGGATTTTGCCTATCGGGTGGAGCTGGATGGCCCGGGCGAGCCAGTGCAGCTTAGCCGGGAGTTGCTGAGCTATGGCTGGTTTGCGCTGAATGCCTTGCCGCCGCTGCGCCAGTTCCCCGATTTGGTGGTGCAAGAGTTGATGAAGCGAGGGACAAGATGAGCTTAGGAGGACTGGGCGCGCGCGAAGGGCGACGGGCAAGCTTGCCGCTGTTGCCGATTTTCTCTGGTGCGTTGCTCCTGTTGGGTTTTTTTCAGTTGGGGCGCGAGTTGATCTCCTTTAGCAGCCAGCAAGACGCCCTGCAAGATGATGTGCGCGTGGCGGGGATTCAGGTCGGCGGGTTGAGCGAAGCACAAGCCCAGGATCGCTGGGAGGAAGTCTACCTGGAGCAGCCAATCAAGCTGGTGTACAACGACAGCCCGATTTTGCTCTCGCCAGAGTCCATTGGGTTTCGCACCAATAACGAGGCAATGCTGGCTGCGGTGCGCGGGCAAAGTGGGCGCCAGGAGGACTTCTGGGCGGCTTTATGAACCACATGCTGGAACAGGACGAAGCCGCCGTTGAGGTGCCCCTGGATGCAACCTTACAGGAAGGGGAGTTACGCGCCGCCCTGGAGGACATCTCTGCCCGCTACGATGCCTTGCCGGGTGGGGCCAACTTCGACCTAACCACACTGACCTTTCTGGGGGGAACAGGGGGCGCACGCCTGGATGTTGACGCTTCCTTGGCGCTCATCCGCGAGGCGCTGTTTAACCCCAGCCCAGAAGCCCGCGTCATCGAACTGCCGACCATCGCCATTGAAGCGGAAGCCGCTGGGATTGACGACCTGCGCCGGGCCATCCTTGAATATATGGCAGTGCAGGGTTTTCTGCATGATGGCGCCACCACCATCGGCTCGATGTACGTGCTGGACCTGAAGACGGGCGAAGAAATGAGCATCCTGGGAGATGTGGCGCATAGTGCCGTCAGCACCATCAAAGTCGGGGTGCTCATCAACTACTTCCGTTACCAAACCGCCACCCCAGACCCAGATTCGCAGTTCTTGCTGGCGGCGGCGGTGATCTGCTCCAGCAACCCAGCGGCCAACTTTTTGATGCAGGTTACCGGGCAGGCGGGCGGCGGCCAGGCCATGGTCAACGGCCTGCGCAACGCCACCCAGACGATGATCGACCTCGGCGCCAGCAATTCAGTCATCCTTTCTCCGCTGTGGGTGGGGCCAGATGGCAGCTATCCCATCGCGGGCCGTCCCGAAAGCCCCACCCAGCCCAACACCAGCTACAACACGCAGTACGACCCGCTGAACATGACCACCGCCGAAGACATGGGTACGATGCTCGGCATGATCTATCAATGTGCGTATACGGGCGGTGGCTTGCGCGCCGTTTTCCCAGATCAGATCACGCAGAACGAATGCCAGCAAATGGTCGAAACCCTGACCGGGACGCGCTTCTTCCGCTTTGCGGAGCTGGGCGCACCGCCGGGAACGCTGGTCGCCCATAAGGTCGGCTATGGCAACGAGACGGTGGGCGATGCGGCCATCGTGTTTTCCCCCAGCACCGACTATGTGTTTGTGGTCTACATCTGGGAAGATGACCTGGATAACGACAACATCACCGAGCTCGACAAGTGGAACCTGATTGATGAACTGGCGCGCATCGCCTACAACTACTTTAACCCCACTGCGCCCATGACCACCGCACGCCCACCTGTGAACCCCCTGGGCGGGGCGGGGTGCGTGCTGCCCAACGTTTCCACCGAGATCAACCTGAACGACATTGATCAGAACCGCTTTGACGACCTGGGTAACCCCGTGCCCACGGCTTGCTACGACTGGCCCCTGTGCCGTCCGTTTGATAACTGGGGCCAAACCACCGGGACCCTGCCATAAGGTAAGAGGGTAAAAAAGCCTTAACTGCAATTTTTTGTGGCGAAGTTGCACGGAAAAACACAGCAGTGTATGCTGAACAGTGCAGGCGCAGGTTAAGCATGTGGGAGGTGTGCCTGCGCCATCCTACCTGATTCCGCTAGTTCACAGTTAAGGAGCAAAAAGATGCGAAAGATCCTTCTCCTGGTGGTTGCCGCGTTGTTGGCGGTCGTAGTTTGGTCCCCATGGCGACAGCCGCCCCAACAGCGCAGTTCGCAGGCTGTGCAGATGAAGAGACCTGGGCCACGGGGGCGCGCTTTTTTGCCACCCAGCTCAACGGCGTGTCGATGGAAATCACCGCCGTGGGGATTGGCGACTTTGACCCGCAGATTACCGTGCTGGATGAAGAAGGCCAAATCTTTGCCTGTAACGCGGATGCTGAAGAAGCCGCGGAGCTGAACTTCTTCCTGCCTACCCTGCCAGAAGCTGAAATGGCTGAAGGCGAAAGCGAAGAAGAAAGCGAACTGCGTGGTGGCACTGCTGGCCCCTCCGAAGGTAGCGCGCTGGTTGCCTTTAGCGTGGGGGCGGAGGAACGCCGCACCTTTGAAATCATCGTCACCAACGAGAACGAAGGCTATGGCGAGTTCGTGCTGATGATTGAAGGGCCGTCGGTCTTCCCGGCCATAGACCGTGACGTGTATGGCCTGGCAGTGAGTGCCGAGCAGAACATGAACGAAGTGCCGCTGGGCGTCTACGCGCTGAACCTGCGCCTGCCGCAAAACCCGCTCAACCCGGCGGTGCGTCTGGCATTGGGCGAGGGCGAGAACTTTGAGCAGGAGTGCCGTTCTTCGTCTTCGGCCAGCCTGTGCGACGGCGACGTGACCAACCTGACCGGCTACACGGTGCAGCGGGCAGAAGATGAAGCGGCCATCGAGCTGCTGGGCAACGACTCCTACCTGTTTGTGCAGTTGGGCGGCGACGAACCCAGCGAGTTTGTGGTGGAAGTGTTTGCCTCTGCCGCAAACACCACCGGCCCCTACGCGTTGCTGTTCCACACCGGCACTGGGGTCCCGAACGAAGCCATGGAATAGCCCCACGCCGAGTCGGGCTATTTAACCTGGTTTTGCAGCGCCTCTGGCCCCAGGGCCGGGGGCGTTTGCGTTTAGGCGGGGCTGCCGATGAGCGTGTCGTAAACAGCCGGCAAGGCCGCCACCGGCTCCGCGCTATAGCGGATGGCATCGGCCAGGGTGTCCAGGGCGGACTTCAGCCGGGCTGGGTCGTTGGCGTGCAGGGTGAAGAGGGGTTGATCCGGCGCGATGCGGTCTCCGACCTTGACATGGGTAATGACGCCCACGGCATGGTCCACCGGGTCGCTTTTGGTGAGCCGTCCGCCGCCCAGGTCCAGCACGGCGTAGCCCACGCTAAGCGCGTTGACCTGGGCGATGTAGGCCGTTTGTTTGGCCACCAGGGTTTGGACCAGGCTGGCACGTGGCAGCCGGTCCGGGTCATCCACCTGGGCCACATCACCGCCTTGCAGTTCCACCATCTGCCGGAATTTCGCCAGCCCCGCCCCGGTGCGGAGGGCTTCTGCGGCCTGTTGCCGGGCGGCTTCCAGCGAGCTACGCCCGGCCAGGCGCAGCATATGCGCTGCGCACAGCAAGCAATGCTCCGTGAAGTCTGCCGGGCCGCGCCCATTGAGGGTTGCGATGGCCTCCTGAACTTCCAGCGCCAGGCCCGCCGCCGCCCCAAGTGGTTGATTCATGTCCGTGATGAGTGCGGCCATATCGCGTCCGGCATCTACGCCGATGTTAACCATCATCTGAGCCAGTTCGCGGGCTTGCTCCAGGTTGGGCATAAAGGCGCCGTGGCCGACCTTCACATCCAGCAGGATACCGTTGGCCCCGGCGGCCAGCTTTTTGCTCATGATGCTGCTGGCGATGAGCGGCACACTGTTCACCGTTGCTGTGACGTCGCGCAGGGCGTACAGGGCCTTATCCGCCGGGGCGAGGTTGGCACTCTGGCCCGCCAGCACAATCCCCGCTTCACGCGCCAGGCGGGCGAACTCGTCAAAGCTCAGTTCCACGCGAAAGCCCCGGATGCTCTCTAGCTTATCCAGCGTGCCGCCGGTGTGCCCCAGGCCGCGCCCGCTCATCTTGGCAACCGGCACCCCGCAGGCGGCCACCAGCGGCACCACCACCAGGGAGGTCTTGTCGCCCACGCCCCCGGAGGAGTGCTTATCCACGGCATAGCCGCCAACGAGCGCGGGCAGGTCGATCTGCTCGCCACTGCGAGCCATCGCCAGGGTCAGGTTCACGATCTCTTCGCGGCGCATGCCCTGGCTAAACACCGCCATCAACCAGGCCGAGGCCTGATAATCTGGAATGTTGCCCTGGGTAAATTCCTGAATAAACCAGTCAATTTCCAGTGCTTGCAGGGTTTGGCCGTCGCGTTTTTTGGCGATGATGTCCGTTGCACGCATAGGGTTCTCCAGTGGGCCGTTGCCGGGCAAAAGCGTGTTACTACGTTTATAATGCGTTGAGTATAGCGCAGGCTGGCCCCCGTACCAGGCCGAAACTGGCGGCGCCTGGCCAGGTCGAGATAGCATAAGGAAGATAAAAGGATGCCCCTGGAAACGCTTCAAATTCTGCTGGCTTTGTTGGTTTATGGCGCCGTGCATAGCCTGATGGCTGCGGTGGGCTTTAAGGCCTGGATGGTGGCGTGCTGGGCCAGCGCCTCTATCTGGGCTTCTACCGCCTGTTCTACAATGCCTTTAGTGTGGTTAGCCTCTTGCCCGTGCTGGCGTGGGTGGGTGCGGACCCTGGGCCGCTCATCTGGGACGTGGAGGGGGCTGGCGGGTTGGTGCTGCTGGGGGTGCAGGGGCTGGGGGCGCTGGGCTTGCTCGTCTCGATTTTGCAGATTGACTGGCTGCAATTTGCGGGCCTCCGGCAAGCGCTGGCCTATTTGGCCGGGGAGCCGCTGCCCCTGCCGCCGGAGCCGATGGTGGCGGTGGGCATGTACCGTTTAGTCCGCCACCCGCTCTATCTGTTTTCGCTGCTGTTCATCTGGGCTGCACCGCAGATGAGCGCGGCCTGGCTGGGCTTTTGTCTGGGGTCCACGCTGTACTTCGCGGTGGGGTCGTTGCTGGAAGAGCGCAAGCTCATTCGCCAGTTCGGTCCGGCCTATCTGGAGTACCGTGGCCGGGTGCCGTGGATGATCCCCGGCGTGAAGCTGCCGACTGTTAAGAAACCTTAAATACCTGTGTTAAGCAAGCTTAAAGCCTTGTTAACGGGCGCTTGGTGTGACCTGTCTATCATAGTGGTCGTCATCAGGGTATACACAACCACCCCCGATTACAACACCTGCCTTCTGCTTGCACTACCCGGCCCTCTTTTGCCGGGTAGTTTCTTTTTGGGGGGGGCGGACCCTAGCGCGGCGGCGGCACGATCTCGCGCCAGGCGGCGTTCTGGCTTACTTCGTACACGTTGCCCAGGGCAGAGAGCAGGTAAAGCAGGCGGGTGCTGGTGGCGTTGCGCTGAAAGAGGCCGGTATAGGCCGTGGCTTCGGTGATGGCGTAGCCCAGCGCTTGCCGGATGTCCGCGGCCTGCCACACCTGATCGTTTTCTAACACCTTCCAAACTTGCGGGTTTTGGGGTGGGTTGGGCGCACCTTTTGGCGCCTTTTCATCAGCGTCTATAATCGTGCCGGTTAAAAAATGCTTGCTAGAGGAGCAAACCATGTCCGAGCAACAAACACGAGAGTTAGTAGCAGAGTTCATTGGCACCCTGATGCTGGTGTTGGTGGGCGCGGGGGCGGTGGTGATGTCTGGTGGGGATGCACTGACCGCCGCCCTGGCGCATGGCCTCATCCTGGTGGCCATCATCGCCACCTACGGCCACATCTCCGGCGCGCACGTCAACCCGGCGGTGAGCCTGGCGCTGTGGATTGCCGGGCGGATGGCGACACGCCGCATGGTGCTGTACATGGGGGCGCAATTTTTGGGCGCGCTGGTGGCGTCGGTCCTTTTGTTGATCATCATTCCCGAAGGCACCCCTGGGCGCGCTACGCTGGGCCAGACAACCGCCGCCGCTGGGGTTAATGAGCTGGACATCATCCTGGTCGAAGCCTTGCTGACCTTCTTTTTGGTGAGCAGCATTTTTCAGGTGGCGCTGTATGGCAAGGGGGGCGTGCTGGCGCCCGTGCTGATCGGCTTTACCCTGGCTGGCTCGATCCTGCTGGGCGGTCCGCTGACGGGTGCCTCGCTGAACCCGGCCCGCACGCTGGGCCCGGCCCTGCTGGCCCCAAATGCCCAGGACCTCTTTGAGGTGGTGATTTACATGGCAGGGATCTTTGGTGGGGGCGCCTTGGCCGCGTTTATCCACATGGACACCTTCAAGACCGAAGACCCGGCAGAAGAAGACGCCCCGGCCCGCAAGAAGCTCCGTCGCCGCCTGTCTTCCTGAGCTGTGATGCGTCGTAAACTGCTCATCTGGGGGGATACCCCACTGGCTGCCTGGCTGGCCGTGGCGCTGGCCCCACAGCACGACCTGACCTGGCGGGTGGCACCTTCCACCGTGCAGGATTATGTGCGTATGGGGGGCGTTGTGACGGAACGGGGCACGGTGCCTGTCCAATTGGTGACGCACTTCGGGCAGGTGCCCCCGCCGGAGTGGTTGATCCTGGCGACACCCGGCTGGGGGGGTAGCTGGGGCGCTCATGGAAATAGTGCAGCACCTTGGTTTCGGGAGTGCGCCCCCGTTGATCATCGCTCTGCAAAATGGGATCGGGCCGCTGGAGCGCCTCCGTAGCAGCTTTGGCCAGGCTACCCCGCCGCATGGGCTAGCAGCGGTCAATACGCGGCCTTTCTGGTTCAACCTGCAGCATGCGGGCCAACCAGTGCGGACGCAGGTGCTCAGCCGCGACCTGGGCGGGGTGGCCCTCCAGGCGGACCATCCCGAGGCGCTGGCCGTGGCAGCCCTGCTGCGCCAGGCAGGTTTGCCGGTGCATTTTGGCTGGGCAGAGGAACTGCTGTGGAGCAGCGTGTTCTGGCACCTGCAAGCCAACGCCCTGAGCGCTATTCTGGACCGCGCCCCGCAGGATATTTACCGGGACCCGGTGTGGTTGGCGGTGGAGCTGGCGCAACTGCGCGAGGCCCTGCGGGTGATTGATGCCCAGGGGGTGCGCTTGACGGCCCTGCCTGGGGTGAACGTGCCGCTCATGGCGCGCCAGGTGCGTTGGTTGCCACGCCCGGCCCTGGCTCTGGCGCTTTCGGCGCATCCGCGCCCCCCGGCGCTCCGCAACGACCTTCAGCACCACAGCGGCTATAGCGACGCAGCCTATTTTAATGGTGCGGTGGCGGTGGCCGCGCAGCAGCACCGCCTGCGTGCACCCATCAACCATGCGCTGGCGGTGACGCTGACTGACCTGGCCGAAGGGCGCCTGGACTGGCCGCGCTTTAAGCGCGAACCGGGCCTGCTCCAGGCGGCGCTACGCCTGGCGCAAAAGGGCTAGCGGGTGTGCAATTGCCTGGCAGAAACAGGTCATTCGACAGATGACGTCTTCGCGCGACCTGCGCTATGCTGAGCACAACAGACAGACAAATGAAAAAGCTTTCTTGAGCCTGCTCCCCAAAATAATCCCCACCGGGGCAGGCTCATGAACATTCTGTCGCCTTGCGCAATCGCTCAGCCTGCCCACTTTGATATTTTCGGCTATACTGGCATTCTGCAATGTGGAGCAATGAGGCCGCATGTCCCGAGCAGACCTGATCATCCACCCGCTTCGTTTGCGGATCGTGATGGAATTCCAGCATGATCGCCAAATGACCAGCCAGCAACTCGCGCAGGCGCTGCCCGATGTGCCGCAATCAACGCTTTACCGTCATATCAATCTGCTGGCGGAGGCGGGCATCCTGACTGTGGTAGCGGAAAATCCCGTGCGCGGCACGCTGGAAAAAGTCTACGGCATCAACCCGGATCAACTCCAGCTAAACCCAGAAGACATGAACCACTACACCCGCGAGGATTTCGCCCGTTTCTTTCAGGTGTTCATCGGCACCTTGATGGCGGATTATGCGCGCTACGATGATCAGTTGCCGCCGGAAGTGCAGCGCCCACGGGGGGTGTTTTTTAGCAAGGCTATGCTCCAACTGCCGGATAGCGAAGCCAGCGCGCTTTTTGAGCGGTTGGTGCAGGAAGTGCGCGCTGTGGAGGACCAGCCCATCCAGGCGGGGGCACGCCGACGCACCATCGCATTGGTGATGATCCCCAACGCCACGCCGCCCGATTAGCCACCCGCTTTACCCTTTTTTTACAGCGCGTTTACCGCCAGATCGTACGTTTCTGCTAGTCTGAAGACAACGTCAATCAGCACAGCGAGGTGCAACCATGCGCAAGTTGCGTTGGGTCGGTCTGGTGGCTGTGGGGACCTTCCTCTTTTGCCTGAGCGCGGTCGGGACCCTTGGTTGGGTGGTGGTGGCGCAGGGCGAGCGCTGGGACGACCCCCTGAGCGCCATAGATACGCCCGGCTACTATCAGGCCAGCCTGGAAGTGGAGGGGATGACGCGCACCTATGCGCTCTATCTGCCGACGGCCTACAATGGCAGCACCCCCTTGCCGATGGTAGTCATGCTGCACGGCGGTGGCGGCGATGCACGCCAGGTGCAGTCCAGCACCCGTTTTCGCGAGGTCGCCGAAGCTGAAGGCTTTATTGCCATCTTCCCGAACGGGAACGGCCAGTTGCCGGTCGAGCGCCTGCTGACCTGGAATGCAGGCAATTGCTGCGGGTATGCGCTGGAAAGCAACGCCAATGATGTGGCCTTTCTGGCGGCGCTCATCGAGACCCTGGGCGCAGAACTGGCGGTAGATACCGAGCGCGTCTTTATGACGGGCATGTCCAATGGGGCGATGATGACCTATCGCTTTGCCTGCGAGCGGGCGGACCTGCTGGCCGGGATTGCGCCGGTGGCCGGGGCGCTCAACGCGGACCCCTGCGCACCCAGCCAGCCCCTGCCGGTGGTCATCCTGCATGGCACCGCTGATGAACTGGTCCTCTACGAGGGCGGCGCGCCCCTCCGCAGCGTAGATCGGCGAAACCCGCGTGTCGATCAGTCGGTGGCTTTTGCCCTGGGCTTCTGGCGCGGGGTCAATGGGTGCGAGGCCAGCGCTGAGGTGGATACCACACAGGCCGATCTGCGCGTGGAAAGCTACACGGACTGCACATCTGGCGCGCCGATTACGGTGTTCGACGGTGATCGACGGCGGGCACGCCTGGTTTGGCGGCGAGCGCGTGCTGCGCGAGGACCCCGCGATGTCGTAGACGCCACCGCCGAAA